>NZ_JBHWGD010000055.1:0-62005 GCF_042733235.1 Kitasatospora sp. NPDC059722 | reverse complement strand
CCGCCCGCCCCGCCCCCCCCGCGGCCCGGGCCCCCCACCCCCCCCCCCGCGCCCCGGCCGCCTGCCGCTGCGGGCGGGCCCCCCCCCGCCCGCGTCCGGAGCCGCCGCCGGGGAGCGGTCCTGGTCGGACGTGTCGCGGGACACACCGGGTGAACCCTCCGAGGGGCCTGGGCAGGTTGGTTACCGACCGGTAGCATGGCGGTGAAGCGGCGCCGCTCGGGTCTTCGCCGGCGGCAGCCTGCCCACCTCAAATGTTGGTCCCTGGGAGGAGAGCCCCCGTGCCTCGTACCGCGAGGGACGTCGTCTTCGTCGATGGCGTCCGCACCCCGTTCGGCAAGGCCGGCCCGAAGGGCATCTACCACGAGACGCGCGCCGACGACCTGGTCGTCAAGTGCATCCGGGAGCTCGTGCGCCGTAACCCGAACCTGCCCGTCGAGCGCATCGACGAGGTCGCCATCGCGGCCACCACGCAGATCGGCGACCAGGGTCTGACCATCGGCCGCACCGCCGCCCTGCTGTCCGGCCTGCCCAAGTCCGTGCCCGGCTACGCGATCGACCGCATGTGCGCCGGTGCGCTGACCGCCGTCACCACCACGGCCGGCGGCATCGCCTTCGGCGCCTACGACATCGTCGTGGCCGGTGGCGTCGAGCACATGGGCCGCCACCCGATGGGTGAGGGCGTCGACCCGAACCCGCGCTTCGTCTCCGAGAAGCTGGTCGACGAGTCCGCCCTGTTCATGGGCATGACCGCGGAGAACCTGCACGACCGCTTCCCGCACATCACCAAGGAGCGCTGCGACGCCTACGCCGTGCGCTCCCAGGAGAAGGCCGCCAAGGCGTACGCCAACGGCGACATCCAGCCCGACCTGGTGCCGATCACGATCCGCAACACCAACCCCGAGGTCGGCGAGACCGGCTGGGGCCTGGCCACCGTGGACGAGCCGATGCGCCCGGGCACCACGATGGAGTCGCTGGCCGGCCTGAAGACCCCGTTCCGTCCGCACGGCAACATCACCGCGGGCAACTCGGCCGGTCTGAACGACGGTGCCACCGCCTCGCTGCTGGCCGCCGAGGACGTCGCCGAGGAGCTCGGCCTCCCGGTCAAGATGCGCCTGGTCTCCTACGCCTTCGCCGGCGTCGAGCCCGAGGTCATGGGCATCGGCCCGGTCCCGGCCACCGAGAAGGCGCTGGCCAAGGCCGGCCTCACCATCGACGACATCCAGGCCTTCGAGGTCAACGAGGCCTTCGCCGTCCAGGTGCTGTCCTTCCTCGACCACTACGGCATCGCGGACGACGACGAGCGGGTCAACCCGTTCGGCGGCGCGATCGCCTTCGGCCACCCGCTGGCCTCCTCCGGCGTCCGCCTGATGAACCAGCTGGCCCGCCGCTTCGAGCAGCGCCCGGACGTCCGCTACGGCCTCACCACGATGTGCATCGGCTTCGGCATGGGCGGCACCGTCATCTGGGAGAACCCGCATTGGAGCGGAGCGGAAAAGTCGTCTCAGGTCGAGGGTGGTAAGTGAGCATGAGCAACACCACTGAGCTGCTCCAGCAGGGCGCCGAGCTGTTCCCGGGCGAGGTCGTCACGACCGCGCACGTGCGCCACCTGGACCTGCCGCTGCAGGCCGGCAAGCTGGCCCTCATCACCCTGGACAACGGCTTCGACCACACCAAGCCGACCACCTTCGGCCCCGGCTCGCTGCTGAAGCTGAGCGAGGCGCTGGACCAGGTCGAGGCCGAGGCCGCCGAGGGCACCATCGTCGGCGCCGCGATCACCGGCAAGCCGTTCATCTTCGCCGTCGGCGCCGACCTCAAGGGCGTCGAGCTGCTCAAGGAGCACGCGGACGCGCTCGCCATCGGCAAGGGCGGCCACGAGGTCTTCAAGCGGATCGCCGCGCTGCCCGTCCCCACCTTCGCCTTCTACAACGGCGCGGCGATGGGCGGCGGCGTCGAGGTCGGCCTGCACTGCGACTACCGCACCGTGTCGGCGGGCGTCCCGGCGTTCTCGCTGCCCGAGGTCTTCCTCGGCCTCGTCCCCGGCTGGGGCGGCTGCACCATCCTGCCGAACCTGATCGGCCCCGCGAAGGCCGTCAAGGTCATCATCGAGAACTCGATGGCGCAGAACAAGCAGCTCAAGGGCAAGGACGTGTTCGAGCTGGGGATCGCCGACGCGATCTTCGAGCCGGCCGACTTCCTGGAGCAGTCGCTGCTGTGGGCGGCCAAGGTCCTCAAGGGCGACGTGGCCGTCGAGCGCGAGGCGATCGACCGCGGCAAGGCCTGGGACGACGCCGTCGCCTGGGGCCGCCTGGTCGCCGACGCCAAGGTGCACGGCGCGGCCCCGGCCGCCTACCGGGCGCTGGACATCATCGCCCAGGTCAAGGACCAGGACCTGCAGGCCGGCTTCGACGCCGAGGACGCCGCCCTGGCCGACCTGATCATGGGCGGCGAGCTGCGCAGCGGCATCTACGCCTTCAACCTGGTGCAGCGCCGGGCCAAGCGCCCGGTCGGCGCGCCGGACAAGTCGCTGGCCCGCCCGGTCTCCAAGGTCGGCGTCGTCGGCGCCGGTCTGATGGCCTCGCAGCTGGCGCTGCTGTTCGCCCGCCGTCTGGAGGTGCCGGTGGTCCTCACCGACATCGACCAGGAGCGCGTCGACAAGGGCGTCGGCTACGTCCACGCCGAGATCGACAAGCTGCTCGGCAAGGGCCGCATCGGCCAGGACAAGGCCAACCGCCTCAAGGGCCTGGTCACCGGCTCGCTCGACAAGGCCGCCGCCTTCGGCGACGCGGACTTCGTCATCGAGGCCGTGTTCGAGGAGATGGGCGTCAAGCAGACCGTCTTCGCGGACCTGGAGAACGTGGTCTCGCCGACCTGCGTGCTGGCGACCAACACCTCCTCGCTGTCGGTCACCGAGATGGCCTCGAAGCTGAAGCACCCCGAGCGGGTCGTCGGCTTCCACTTCTTCAACCCGGTCGCGATCCTGCCGCTGCTGGAGATCGTCCGCGGCGAGCGGACCGACGACGCCTCGCTGGCCACCGCCTTCGCGGTGTCGAAGAAGCTGAAGAAGACCTCGGTCCTGTGCAAGGACGCCCCGGCGTTCGTGGTGAACCGGATCCTGACCCGCTTCATGGGCGAGATCCAGAGCATCATCGACGAGGGCACCCCGATCGCCAGCGTCGAGAAGGCCGTCGAGCCGCTCGGCCTGCCGATGTCCCCGATCATGCTCCTGGAGCTGGTCGGCCCGGCCATCGCGCTGCACGTCTCGGAGACCCTGCACGGCGCCTTCCCGGAGCGGTTCTCCGTCTCCGAGAACCTCGGCAAGGTGGTCAAGGCCGGCCGGCGCGGCTTCTACACCTGGGTGGACGGCAAGCAGGTCCTCGACCCCGAGGTGCTGGAGCTGCTGGCCTTCGGCGACTCGGTGCTCACCGAGGAGCAGGTCCTCAGCCGTGCCCTGGAGGCCGTGGCGCAGGAGATCGGCCTGATGCTGGAGGAGGGTGTCGTCGCCGAGGCGCAGGACATCGACCTCTGCATGATCACCGGTGCCGGCTGGCCCTTCCACCTGGGCGGGATCACCCCGTACCTGGACCGTGAGGGCGTCTCGGAGCGGGTGAACGGCAAGCGGTTCCTCGCCCCCGGCGTGGCCTCGGTGCCCGCGTAAGGCGTAGCCCGTACGAACGGCGGAGCCCCGGTGACCTGGACGGTCACCGGGGCTCCTTCGTGCGTTCCCCCGGCCTGTCGGGCCGGGAGTGGTGTCAGTGCTTGAGGCGGGGGCCAGTGCTTCAGGCAGGGGTCAGTGCTTGAGGCGGTAGAAGACGGTGTCGCCGATGACGCCGATCATCTCGTAGTGGGTGTCCAGCAGGTTCTCGATCCTGGGGACCATCACGGGCTGGTAGGGGGCGATGCCGGAGTCGTCGACGAAGACCTCGGGCAGGCCGTTGGCCAGCTCCTTGTCGAAGGTCTGCCAGGCGTTGGAGACGCTGAACTGCTCGCCGACGTTCTGGCTGCCGTCCTTGCCGCCGCTGTAGTTGGTGAGGAAGCCGGCGGTCAGGTAGCGGGTGGCGGGCTTGCGGTCGGCCAGCCAGTACAGCTCGGGGTGCATGCCCCAGACCAGCACGGTGTCCTTCGGGGTGGTCTGGGCGGCCACCGCGGTGGCGACCTCGGTGGTGCGGCTGAGCCGCTCCCCCGGCCAGGCCAGGGCGAGGCCCCAGAAGACGGTGGAGGCGACCGTCGTGTACACCAGGACGGGCTTCCAGCGGACCGCCGAGGTGGCCACCGCGCCGGTGCCCAGGAGCACCAGCGGCGGCAACAGCTGGAGGTAGTAGTGGCCGAAGAAGTGGAAGCCCACGCTGACCGCGACGACCGACGAGAGCAGCCACACCCACAGGTCGGCGGTGGAGCCGTGCTCCTCGCCGGCGACCGGCAGCGGGCGGTGGCGGTGCTTGAGCCACAGGCGCCGGCCCACCGGGAGCAGGAAGCCCAGGCCGGCGGCGACCAGGATGGCCGAGTTGCCGAGCGCGCGGCCGGTCATCTGCAGCCAGGCGCCGCCGAAGGAGGCGTAGTCCCCGCTGCCGGTGACCACCCAGAAGAGGAAGCCCTTGGGCTTGGTCAGGATGACCGCGACGAGCGCTATCGGCAGCGCGAAGCCGAAGCCGATCTTGAACAGGGCGGGCGGCCAGCGCACCCCGCGGCGGCGGGCGTCCTGGAGGAGCATCCACAGCACCGGGAGCAGCACCGCGCCGCCGGTCTGCTTGGTCAGCGAGCAGAGCGCGACCGCGATGCCGGCGGCCAGCCAACGGCGGCGCTCGGCGTAGCGGAAGGCGGCCACCATGGCGGGCAGCATGAAGACCTCGAAGGTCGCCGCCTGGGTGTCCTCCGGGGAGAGCCCGATGGACACCAGCAGGTAGAGCAGCCCGGCGCCGGCGCCGGCCCGGTTGCCCCAGCGGCCGCGGGCGATGGAGGCCAGCAGGATCGCGGTGACCAGGTGGGCGACCACCGCGAGGGTGCGCAGCGGCCACAGCGAGGCGGAGCCGAAGACGGCGAAGCAGGCCTGGTAGAGCCAGGGCAGCAGCGGCGGCTTGCGGTCGACCACGGTGTCGTACAGGACCCCGCCGTCGGCCAGCATCCGGGCCTGGGTGGCCAGGAAGCCCTCGTCGGGGCTCCACACCGGCCGGGCGAACGAGGGGATGTGGGTGGCGAGCGCCACCAGTGCCAGCACCGGCACCAGCCTGGTCCAGTACCCGGTGGTGACGTGGGTACGGACGCGCTCGGGCAGGCGCTGGGCCAGCCCGGCGAGGCGGGGGTGGGTGGGGGTGGTCGGCACCATCACAACCTACCGGGCGGGATCGGCGCGGGCAGCGCCGGTCCCGCCTTTCGGTGCGATTATCGGCTCGTCTTGTGACGAGCTGTTACAGAGTTGGGGCAAACGGCCCTGCGACGGGGCTCAGGCCTCGACGCGGGCCTCCGTGGCGGCCTTGTCCAGACCGGCCACCAGAGCGGTCACCTTGCGGGCGATGTCCGGGGCGTTGAGGCCGATCTCCGCCAGGATCTCGGCCCGGGTCGCGTGGTCCAGGAACTCCTGCGGGATGCCGAAGTCGCGCACCGGCAGGTCCACGTCGGCGTCGCGCAGCGCCTGCGCCACGGCGGCGCCGACGCCGCCCGCGCGGCCGTTGTCCTCGATCGTGACGACGGCGCGGTGCTCGGCGGCCAGGCCCGGCAGGGCCGGGTCGACCGGCTTGACCCAGCGCGGGTCCACCACGGTCGCGGTGATGCCCTGGGCGGCCAGCAGGTCGGCGACCTCCAGGCTGGTGCCGGCCATCGCGCCGACCGAGACGATCAGCACGTCGGCGCGGTGCGCCCCGGCGGACTCCTCCGCGGCGCGCAGCACGTCCATGCCGCCCACCCGGCCGACGGCGGCGACGGCCGGGCCGACGGTGCCCTTGGAGTAGCGCACGACCGTCGGCGCGTCCTCGACCTCGACGGCCTCGCGCAGCTGGGCGCGCAGCTGGTCGGCGTCGCGCGGGGCGGCCAGGCGCAGGGTCGGGACGACCTGCAGGATCGACATGTCCCACATGCCGTTGTGGGAGGCGCCGTCGCTGCCGGTGACGCCGGCCCGGTCGAGCACGAAGGTGACGCCCAGCTTGTGCAGGGCCACGTCCATCAGGACCTGGTCGAAGGCGCGGTTCAGGAAGGTCGCGTAGACGGCGACGACGGGGTGCAGGCCGCCGGTGGCCAGGCCGGCGGCGCTGGTGACGGCGTGCTGCTCGGCGATGCCGACGTCGAAGATCCGCTTCGGGAAGGCCTCCGCGAACGGGGCCAGGCCGACCGGGTGGAGCATGGCGGCGGTGATGCCGACCACGTCCTCGCGCTCGCGGCCGATCGCGACCATCTCCTCGGCGAAGACGGACGTCCAGTCCTTGCCCGCGCTCTTGATCGGCAGGCCGGTCTCCGGGTGGATCACGCCGACCGCGTGGAAGCGGTCCTCGTCGTTGTTCTCGGCGGCGTGGTAGCCGCGGCCCTTCTCGGTGAGGCAGTGGACGATCACCGGGCCGCCGAAGCCGCGCGCCTTGGTCAGCGCGGACTCCAGGGCGGTGAGGTCGTGGCCGTCGATCGGGCCGATGTACTTGAGGCCGAGGTCCTCGAACATGCCCTGCGGGGCGATGAAGTCCTTGAGGCCCTTCTTGGCGCCGTGCAGCGTCTCGAAGAGCTGCTGGCCGACCACCGGGGTGCGCTGGAGCGCGTCCTTGCCCCAGGACAGGAAGCGCTCGTAGCCCTGGGTGGTGCGCAGCGTGGAGAGGTGGTTGGCCATGCCGCCGATGGTCGGCGAGTAGGAGCGCTCGTTGTCGTTGACGACGATGACGACCGGGCGGTCCGTGGCGTCGGCGATGTTGTTGATCGCCTCCCAGGCCATGC
Organism: Kitasatospora sp. NPDC059722; assembly: GCF_042733235.1. Taxonomy (NCBI): domain Bacteria; kingdom Bacillati; phylum Actinomycetota; class Actinomycetes; order Kitasatosporales; family Streptomycetaceae; genus Kitasatospora; species Kitasatospora sp. NPDC059722. The sequence goes on along the minus strand of NZ_JBHWGD010000055.1, from coordinate 55,099 downwards.
CGCCGGTGAGGGCGCCGTCGCCGATGACCGCGACGACCGGGTCGCTGTTGCCCTTGAGCTGGTTGGCCTTGGCCAGGCCGTCGGCGTAGGAGAGCACGGTGGAGGCGTGCGAGTTCTCGATCACGTCGTGCTCGGACTCGGCGCGGGACGGGTAGCCCGACAGGCCGCCCTTCATCCGCAGCATCGAGAAGTCCTGGCGGCCGGTGAGCAGCTTGTGGACGTAGCTCTGGTGGCCGGTGTCGAAGAGGATGCGGTCGCGCGGGGAGTCGAAGACCCGGTGCAGCGCGATGGTGAGCTCCACCACGCCGAGGTTGGGGCCGAGGTGGCCGCCCGTCTTGGAGACCTCCGTCACCAGGAAGGTCCGGATCTCCTGCGCCAGTGCGGCCAGCTGTCCGGGCGTGAGCCGGTCGAGATCGCGCGGTCCCCGAATGCGGGTCAGCAGGGCCACCCGTTCCTCCTCGTTCAGTGTTCGCGGACCGCGGCCGGTCCGACGGGCGTCGCTGCCCGGTGTGCCGGTGCGCCTCGACGGTCCGCTGCGACGGTCGTGGTCGGTGCCGACCGGTCGAGTCTAATGTCCGCCTGCCGGACACCGAGCGGCGCGCCCGGTGCCACCGGCCGGCCATGGACGATCCCCGAGGTGACGGGGGTCCGGGCGGGAGCGGGTCGCGTCAATTCCGATTGACGGAGGCGGCGGCGAGGGCGCCCGACTCCCCCATCTCGCTCATGACAAGCGCCAGCGCGCCCAGCACCTCCGCGCGGCCGCCCAGGGTGCCCGGCACCACGGACAGCTGGCGGGCGGCGCTCGGGATCGCGTAGCGGGCGACCGAGTCCCGGATCGGGGCCAGCACCAGCTCACCGGCCTCGGCGAGGTCGCCGCCGAGGATCACCCGGCGCGGGTTGAGCAGGTTGCACAGGGTGGCGACGCCGGTGCCGATCTGCCGGCCCGCGTCGGCGATCACCCGGCGGCAGCCGAGGTCGCCCTGGTGGGCCAGCTCGACCACCCTGGGCAGGGTGAGGTCGGGGCCGAGGGTCGAGGAGAGCAGGGAGAGCAGGTAGCGGGAGCCGACGAAGGTCTCCAGGCAGCCGCGGTTGCCGCAGCGGCAGACCGGGCCGGCCTCGTCCAGCGTGATGTGCCCTATCTCACCGGCGGTGCCGCCCGGGCCGCGGTAGATCTGGCCGTTGACCACCAGGCCGGCGCCGACCCCGCTGGCGATCTTGATGTAGGCGAGGTCGCTCAGACCGCGGCCGGCGCCCCAGACCAGCTCGCCGAGCGCGCCGAGGTTGGCGTCGTTGTCGACGTGCACCGGCATGCCGAGCCGCTCGGCCAGCTCGCGGCCGGGGGCGATGCCCGTCCAGCCGGGCAGGATCGCGGTGGAGCCGAGTGCGCCGGTCTCCACGTCGATCGGGCCGGGCACGCCGAGGCCGACGCCGATCACCTTGTCCGGGCGGAAGCCGGCCTGCGCCAGGAGCCGATCGACCATGGCCTCGGCGCGGTCGAAGCCCTGGGCGGCGGAGACGTCGACGTCGATCGGGGCGCTCTCCTCGGCGAGCACCCGGTGCGCGAGGTTGCCGACCGCGACCCGCAGGTGGGTGTGGCCGAAATCGATGCCGACGACGATGCCGGCGTCGCCGCTGAGCGAGACGCTGCGGGCCCGGCGGCCGCCGGAGGAGGTGTCGGCGACGACGACGGTGCCGCTCTCCTTCAGTTCCCGCACGATGTTGGAGACGGTGGCCGCCGAGAGGCCGGTGCCGCGGGCGATCTCGGCCTGGGTCAGCGAGCCGGCCATCCGCACGGCCCGCAGCACGCGCTCCAGGTTCGCCCGGTGCAGCGATGACTGCGAGCCCGGTGTGTCCGTCGCCATGATCCACCATCCCAGAGGGGCGGGGACCCCTCCGCCGGGCGTCCCCTTCAACTCCTGAAGCCTACGGCTCCGGGTGGGAGGTGGGGGTGTTGGAGGCGGGATCAGGGGGCGGCGAGGGTGACGGCGGGCGGCGGAGGAGGCGGCGGGAGGGGCGCGGCCGGGTGGGGAGGTGGGGGTGCTGGAGGCCGGATCGGGGGGGGCGGCGAGGGTGACGGCGGGCGGCGGAGGAGGCGACGGGAGGGGGCGCGGCCGGGTGGGGAGGTGGGGGTGCTGGAGGCCGGATCGGGGGGCGGCGAGGGTGACGGCGGGCGGCCGTGGGGGTAACGGGAGGAGACGTGGCCCGGGTGGCCGGCGGGGTCGTCAGGTCACGGTGGGGTTGAGGTGGTGGGGGGATCCCGGGGAGGTCCGGGGGCTTTCGGGCTCCTGCCGACAGCCGAAAACCGGTCACCACTACCATGGTGCCCAATCTCACGCGTCCCACCGGACCGCGGACGGTACCGGCAGGGGACGAATCCAGACATGACGGGGAATCAGATGGCAGGGGATCACCCTACGCCGGGGGCAGGCGAAACACCGGGCAGCGGCCCGCAGGAACACCGCGGCGTCTCGTTCGGGCGCCAGCCCGGCGTCGACCCGGCCGCCGTCGCCGACCAGATGACGCAGCTGGACGGCTCGGCGATCCCGGGACCGGCGGCGCCCGCGGGACCGCCGGCCCAGCCGGCGGCGCCGCCGGCCGCACCGCCGACCGGCCCGGCCTACGCGCCGACCGCCGCCGCCTTCCCCTCCCAGGCCCCGCCGCCGCCCCCGGCCGGCGCGCCCGTCGGCCCGTACGACCCGGTGCCCGGCGGCTACCAGGCGCCCGACGCCGGGCAGTCCTACGGCGGCGGCTACGGCTACCCGCAGGAGCAGCAGAGCGGCTACGCCTACCCGACCACGCCGGTGCCGGCCGTGCCGAAGCAGCGCAACCCCGTCATGGTGTGGGGCGGCATCATCGGCGGCGTGCTCGCGATCGCCATCGTCGCCGCGCTGGTCGTGCTGTTCCAGCAGAAGGACAACCCCGACAACCCGGTCGCGAACACCGGCGGGACCACCACCGGCACCTCCGGCGACGGCGGCAGCACCAGCACCGGGACCAGCAGCGGCACCAGCGGCAACGGCGGCACGGGCGGCAGCGGTGCCAGCTACAACGTCGCCTGGTCCGTCCCCAAGGCCACCGACTCGGACGGCAGCACCCAGATGCTCGGCATCTGGGCCACCGACAAGCTCGCCGTGCGCGTGGACTCCAACGGCATCCGCGCGTACAACCTGTCCGACGGCAAGCCCGCGTGGTCCATCCCGGTGCCGAACGGCGCCAAGGAGCTGTGCGCCGCGTCGAACAGCACCAACTCCAAGAACATCGGCGCCGTCGCCTTCAACACCGGTGACAGCGACTGCTCCACCATGGCCGCCGTCGACCTCACCTCGGGCAAGCTGACCTGGAGCGTCAAGGTCTCCAACGACCGGCTCTCCTCCCCGACCCTGTCCGTCACCGACAAGGTCGTCGCGATCGGCGGCCGGCTGGTCGGCGCGGTCAGCATCGACAACGGCAGCACCGTCTGGTCGTGGAAGCCGCGCGACAGCAGCTGCACCGTGACGGGCCGCACCGCCGCCGCCCAGATCGTGATCAGCGACCGCTGCTACGAGAGCAGCCCGAAGTCCCAGCTGTACGTGGTGGACTCGGAGACCGGCGCGCAGAAGAGCACGCCGCTCGCGCTCGCCGGCAGCATCGAGGCGGTCGACAAGGTCGTCTCCGCGGATCCGCTGGTGGTGCTCATGACCAACGGCACCAACGGCGACTACGTCCTGCCGTTCGACAAGAGCGACAAGCCGGGCAACCCGATGTCGGTCAAGGAGCCCGGCTCCGACAGCCTGCGCCTGACCGGCCTGAGCGACGCGATCAGGGCGAACGTCGTCAGCGGGAACATCCTGTACGCGCAGGTCACCGGGACCAAGGACGCCGTCAACGCGTACGACCTGACCACCGGCAAGCGACTGTGGTCGGCCGCCAACCCGACGGCCAACCAGGACATCCGGCTCGTCTCCGGGTACGACAAGGACGGCAAGGTCCGCGCCATCCTCACCCAGGGCTACAAGAAGCCCGCCCGGCTCGTGACCCTCTCGCCGACCGACGGCTCGATGACCGACCTCGGGACCCTGGCCATGCCGGACGGCATGGACATCGGCGCCAGCCTGAACGAGTACAAGATGGCGCAGGACGCCAGCGAGGTCATCACCTTCTCGCGGTACGGCTCGGACTCGCCGCTCACCAAGTGGGCGAAGAAGTGACGACGGACTGACGTCGCTCCCGGGGAGGGGCGGGTCGGGGCTTCGGCCCCGGCCCGCCCCTCCTTCGTCGTCCCCCGCCATTGCGCGGCCCGGGCCGTCCGCCCGCGATTATTCGGCGGGCCCGCGCGTTGCCCATGGGAAGATGCGCAACACCAGCCCGACGAAGGAGTTCAGCGAGTGCCCGGCACCAACCTGACCCGTGAGGAGGCCCGCACCCGGGCCGACCTCCTGCACGTGGACGCGTACGACATCGAGCTCGACCTCGGCACCGCCCGCGAGGGCGGGACCTTCCGGTCCACCACCGTCGTCCGGTTCACCGCCACGACCCCCGGCGCGGACACGTTCATCGACCTCGTCGCCCCGGGCGTCGAGGAGATCACCCTCAACGGCGCCGCGCTCGACCCCGCGAGCTTCGCCGACAGCCGCATCCCGCTGCCGGGCCTCGCGGCCGAGAACGAGCTGCGCGTCGTCGCGAACTGCGCCTACACCAACACCGGCGAGGGCCTGCACCGCTTCGTCGACCCGGTCGACGGCGAGACCTACCTGTACACCCAGTTCGAGGTGCCGGACGCCCGCCGCGTCTTCGCCAACTTCGAGCAGCCCGACCTGAAGGCCGCGTTCACCTTCACCGTCACCGCCCCCGAGGGCTGGGTCGTCGTCTCCAACTCGCCGACGCCGCAGCCGACCGGCGACGGGGACACCCGGGTGTGGGCCTTCGAGCCGACCGGCCGCATCTCCACCTACATCACCGCGCTGATCGCCGGCCCCTACGTCGGCGTCTTCGACAGCTACGAGAACGGCGACCAGAAGGTGCCGCTCGGCGTCTACTGCCGGCCCTCGCTGCGCGAATTCCTCGACGCCGAGGCCGTGTTCGAGGTCACCAAGCAGGGATTCGACTACTTCCAGGAGAAGTTCGACTACCCCTACCCGTTCGCCAAGTACGACCAGCTGTTCGTCCCGGAGTTCAACGCCGGCGCGATGGAGAACGCGGGCGCCGTCACCCTGCGCGACCAGTACGTGTTCCGCTCCAAGGTCACCGACGCCGCCTACGAGGCCCGCGCCGCGACGATCCTGCACGAGCTCGCCCACATGTGGTTCGGCGACCTCGTCACCATGGAGTGGTGGAACGACCTCTGGCTGAACGAGTCCTTCGCGACCTTCGCCGAGGCCGTCTGCCAGGCCGAGGCGCCCGGCTCCCGGTGGCCGCACTCCTGGACCACCTTCGCCAACCAGATGAAGACCTGGGCGTACCGGCAGGACCAGCTGCCGTCCACCCACCCGATCATGGCCGACATCAACGACCTGGAGGACGTCCAGGTCAACTTCGACGGCATCACGTACGCCAAGGGCGCCTCGGTGCTCAAGCAGCTCGTCGCCTACGTCGGCCAGGACGCCTTCTTCCAGGGCGTGCAGGCCTACTTCAAGCGCCACGCCTGGGGCAACACCCGCCTCGGCGACCTCCTCGGCGCGCTGGAGGAGGCCAGCGGACGCGACCTCAAGGCGTGGTCCAAGGCCTGGCTGGAGACCGCCGGCATCAACGTGCTGCACCCCTCGATCGTCCTGAACACCGACGGCGAGATCGAGTCCTTCACCGTCCTCCAGGAGGCCCCCGCCCTCCCCGCCGGCGCCAAGGGCGAGGCCGTGCTGCGCCCGCACCGCATCGCCATCGGCCTGTACGAACTCGCCGACGGCGACACCCTGGTGCGCACCGACCGGATCGAGCTCGACGTCGACGGGCCGCGCACCGAGGTGCCGGAGCTCGTCGGACGGCACCGGCCGGCCGTCGTCCTGCTCAACGACGACGACCTCTCCTACGCCAAGATCCGGCTCGACGAGGACTCGCTCGCCGTCGTCACCGAACACCTCGGCGCCTTCACCGAGTCGCTGCCCCGCGCCCTGTGCTGGGCCTCCGCCTGGGACATGACCCGCGACGGCGAACTCGCCGCCCGCGACTACCTGGCGCTCGCGCTCTCCGGCATCGGGCGCGAGAGCGACATCGGCGTCGTCCAGTCCGTGCAGCGGCAGGTCAAGCTCGCCCTCGACGCCTACACCGACCCGGCCTGGCGCGAGGAGGGCCTCGCCCGCTGGGCCGCCGCCGCCGAGGAGCACCTGCGGGCCGCCGAGCCCGGCAGCGACCACCAGCTGGCCTGGGCCCGCACGCTCTCCTCCGTCGCCCGCACCGACGCCCAGCTCGACCTGCTCGCCGGGCTGCTCGCCGGGACCACCGAGATCAAGGGCCTGGCCGTCGACACCGAGCTGCGCTGGACCCTGCTGGTCCGGCTCTCGGCCACCGGACGCGCCGACGAGGCGGCCGTCGCCGCCGAGCTGGCGCGCGACAACACCGCGGCCGGCCAGGAGCACGCCGCCACCTGCCGTGCGGCCCGGCCCACCGCCGAGGCCAAGGCGCAGGCGTGGGCGGCGGTCGTCGAGTCGGACACGCTCACCAACTACGTGCAGGAGGCCACCATCGCCGGCTTCCAGCAGGCCGACCAGCGGGAGCTGCTCGCACCGTACGCGGCGAAGTACTTCGACGCCGTCAAGGGCGTCTGGGAGACCCGCAGCCACGAGATCTCGCAGCAGATCATCGGCGGGCTGTACCCGGCGCTGCAGGTGTCGCAGGCGACGGTCGACGCCACCGACGCGTGGCTGGCCGCGGCCGAGCCGGCGCCGGCGCTGCGGCGCCAGGTCGTCGAGGCGAGGGCCGGGGTCGAGCGGGCGCTGCGGGCGCAGGCCGCCGACCGGGCGGCCGGGGCGCGCTAGGCCCGGACAACGCGGAGGGGCGCCGGACTCGGTCCGGCGCCCCTTCGGCGTTGGTGCGGGTCTTACTGGTGGACGGCCGCGGGGGCCGTCGGCTACTTCTTCTTGCCCTTGCCGTACGGCAGGCCCGCGAGGGCGGCGATGATCGCGAAGGCCGCGATCGGGATCAGCACGTACAGGCCGATGGTCTGGCCGACGCCGAGGCCGGAACCCGGGTCGTCGCCGTCGTCCCGGGTGAGGGCCATGGCGGGCGACGACAGCAGCATCATCAGCGTGACCGTTGCGGAGACCGCGCCGGCTCGCAAAGCGTTCCTCTTGTCCACGTTTTCCAACTTACCCGGGGCTTATGGGGTGGCGCGCGTCGGGGTGGGCCTCATGGGGCTCCGGGCAGGGGTGGGGGCCAGGAGGTGGGACAGGAAGGGGGCGGCGGGGGTGGTGGCGAGGGTTTCCAGGGTCACCGGGTGGCCGGCGCCGTCGGCGATCGGGAGGCGCCAGTTCGGGTACTGGTCCCATGTGCCGGGGAGGTTCTGCGGGCGCGGGTCGCCGACCAGGTCGGGCAGCCACACGCCCACCAGCCCGGCCCCGGTGGCGCCCAGGAAGCGGTACAGCACCGGCATCGACAGCGGCTCCCCCGGCGCCAGCAGCCCCAGCCGCGTCAGCGCCGCCCGCCACTCGGCCAGCTCCGCCGCCGCCTCCGCCTGCTCGTCCCCCAGCGGCCGGGCCAGCAGCCCCAGCCGGTGGCGCAGCTCGACGTGTTCGCCGGAGAGCCGGGCCGCCGTGCTGGGCAGGTCGTGGGTGGTGAGGGTGGCCAGGCAGCCGCGCCGCCAGCGGTCCGGTGGCAGGACCTCCCCGCCGGCCGCCCAGTCCCGTTCGAACCACAGCACGGACGTGCCGAGGATCCCGCGCTCGGCCAGTTCCTCGCGGACGCCCGGCTCGACCGTGCCGAGGTCCTCGCCGATCACCGCCGTCCCGGCGCGGTGCGCCTCCAGCGCGAGCACGCCGAGCATGGCCTCGGCGTCGTACCGGACGTACGCGCCCTCCGTCGGCGCGTGTCCCTCCGGCACCCACCACAGGCGGAACAGCCCCATCACGTGGTCGATCCGCACCGCGCCGGCGTGCCGGGCGGCGGCCCGCAGCAGTTCCGCGTACGGGGCGTAGCCGGCGGCGGCGAGGGCGTCGGGGCGCCAGGGCGGCAGGCCCCAGTCCTGGCCGTGGGCGTTGAAGGCGTCCGGCGGGGCGCCGACCGAGATGCCGCCCGCCAGCACGTCCTGGAGCACCCAGGCGTCGGCGCCGTCCGGGTGGACGCCGACCGCGAGGTCGTGGATGAGGCCGACCGGCATGCCGGCGCCGTCGGCGGCGGCCCTGGCGGCGGCGAGCTGCTGGTCGACCTGCCAGGCGAGCCAGCGGTGGAACTCGACCCGGTCGGCGAGCTCCTTGCGGGCGCGCTCGGTCCCGGACCCGTCCGGGTGGCGCAGCCCCTTGGGCCAGGCGTGCCAGTCGGGGCCGTGCTCCTCGGCGATCGCGTTCCACAGCGCGTACCGCTCCAGCCACTCGCCCTCGCGGCGCAGGTAGGCCCGGTACGCGGCGTCGCGGCCGGTGCCGCGCGGGACCTCGTGCAGCAGTTCCAGCGCCTCGCGCTTGAGCGCCCAGACGGCGTCCCGGTCGATCAGGCCGTCGTGCGCGAGCACTTCGGCGCGGAGCCGGGCGGCCCGGCGGCCGAGTTCCTCGGCCTCGGCGCGCTGGTCGCCGACGAGGTAGGCGTACTCGGGGACGGCTTCGACGCGCAGGTGGACGGGGTCGGCGAAGCGGCGGGAGGAGGGGCGGTACGGGGACGGGTCGGAGGGGGCGCCGGGGAGGCCGGCGTGGAGGGGGTTGATCTGGACGAAGCCCGCGCCGAGGTCGGCGCCGGCCCACTGGGCGAGGTCGGCGAGGTCGCCGAGGTCGCCCATGCCCCAGGACCGCTCGGAGAGGAGGGAGTACAGCTGGGCGAGGAAGCCCCAGCTGCGGGTGGGGAGTTCGGGGAGCTTGTCGGGGGCGACGACGAGGGCCGCGCGCGCCGTGCCGCCGGCGCACTCGGCGGTGAGGACGTGCCGGCCGAGGGGCAGGTCGGCCGGGAGCCAGTGGGAGTGGCCGCGGGGCAGTTCCCACACGCCGCCGTCCTCCAGCTCGACGTGGAGGCGGGCGTCGGCGGGGACGTCGAGCGCGGTGCGGCGCCCCTGGCGGACGACGACGCAGGGCGGCAGCAACCGGGCCTGCTGCTCGGCCCGGTGACGGTCCAGCGCCGCCCGCACCTCCTCCGGCGTCCCGGCCTCGACTCCGAGCGCCCGCAGCACCGCCACCAGTGTCCGCGCGCCGACCGGCACCCCGCCGGGCCCCGGGTCCTTCGGATCGACCCCGTGCGCCTGTGCCAGCGCCACCAGTTCGGGTGGCGGGGCCGGAGCGTCCTGCGCCGGCACCTTGAGCCCGTCGGCTCCGTCACGGTCGAGATAAGCGGCCACTCGCGGCTCCTGCGATGTCTCGGCAACGCCAGTTCGGGACGACCACAGTCCTACCCGCGTGACGGCCCGATGACGCTGCGCGACACGAGCGCGAGCGGTCGACCGGCCGTCAGGAGGGGCCGGGGAGGGGGAACGGCGCGGCTGCGGGGGTGGGCAGAGGCGCGCGTCGAGAAAGGGACGAGGAGAGCGCAAGGGCGGCGAGCGGTCGACCTGCCGTCAGGAGGACCGGCCGCCCCGGGCGGTTCTGCTGGTGGGAGGGATGACCCGGGGGGGGCACGGTGATCAATTGGGCAAAGTGGACATATCTGACGACGGCGTTGACACCGGGTTGGGTAGCTGGTGGGGTTGCGGCGATGTGGTCCAGGCCTGGCGAGGAGGCTCCTGTGCAAGCCCGAGTTTCCGTAGCGGCCGGGCGGCGGCTGCGGCAGCAGTTGGAGCAGAGCTCCGCGCTGCGCGATGTCCTGTACCACCCCGCGGCGCTGGCGGCCCGGCGGGCCACCGCGCGGACGTGCCGTCAGCTGGCGCCGAAGACGGCGGACCGGCTGATCGCCGACCTCAAGGGGACGGAGCCGCTGCTGGCGTCCGTGCGCGCCGAGCGAGCGGCCGGGAGCCGCGCGCCGGGGCGGCGGGCGCTGCAGATCGCGGCCGGGGTCGCCGCGGCGGCCGTGGTCGGCGGGCTCCTCGCGGGGCCGGTGCCGTCGGCGGCGGCGTACGCGGGGGTACCCGGGCCGGATGTGGTGAGCACCGCGCCGCAGACGCCGCTGGGGAGCGTGACGAACCCGCAGGTGTTCCCGCGGCCGCAGGAGCAGACGGTGGCCGGGAAGCCGGTCGTGGTGCCGGCCGCGGTGACGCTGGTGACGGCGCCGAAGGCGGACCACGGCGCGGTGGACGCGGTGCACGAGGTGCTCGGGATCGCCGGGGCCACCGACTTCACCACCGTGTCCGACGTCGACGCCCCGCCGGCCGCGGGCTCGCTCGTCGTGTACGTCGGCGGGCCGGCCGAGGGCGCGGGCGGCGCGGTGGACCGGGCGCTGCGCGACCTGGCCGCCGCGGGCGGGACGAAGGACGGCGCCGCGCCGTCGCTGATCGGGATGCCGATCGGCGGCTACGTGCTGACGGCCGGCCAGCTGCCCGCGCAGGGCGGCGGGACGTACGGCGCGGTGGTGCTGGCGGGCGCGGACGCGGCGGGCACCTTCTACGCGGCGCAGAGCCTGCGGCAGTTGCTGGCGGCGGTGCCGGCCGGGCAGGGGCAGAACCAGGCGCCCGGCGCCTCGGGGCTCGGCCTGCCGGGGATCACGCTGCGCGACTGGCCGTCCGGGGCGCCGGTGCGCGGCACCGCGGAGGCGTTCTACGGCACGCCGTGGACGGCGCAGCAGCGGCTGGACCAGGTGGAGTTCCTGGGCCGCTCGAAGCAGAACTTCTACCTCTACGCACCCGGTGACGACCCGTACCGGCTGTCGCGCTGGCGCGACGCGTACCCGGCGGACAAGACGGCCGAGCTGCGCGAGCTGGGCGGCCGGGCGGCCGCCAACCACGTGACGCTCGGGTACGCCGTCGACCCGGGGCAGTCGTTCTGCTTCAGCTCGGGCAAGGACGTGGACGCGCTGGTGGCGAAGCTGGACGGGCTGCGCGCCCTCGGCTTCTCCGCGTTCCAGCTGCAGTTCCTGGACGTCAGCTACGACGAGTGGCACTGCTCCGACGACCGTTCGACGTACGGCACCGGGCCGGCCGCCGCGGCCAAGGCGCAGGCCGCGCTGGCCGCGAAGGTGCAGGACCGGCTGATCTCGAAGAACCCGGGCCTGGCGCCGCTGTCGATCGTGCCGACCGAGTACCACCAGTCGGGTTCGACGCCCTACCGCAAGGCGCTCGCGGACGCGCTGCCGGCCGGGGTGCAGGTGGCGTGGAGCGGGGTCGGGGTGATCCCGGAGAAGATCACCGGCGCTCAGGCCTCGGACACCGCGGGCCTGTACGGGCACCCGCTGGTCACCATGGACAACTACCCGGTCAACGACGCCAACCCGGACCGGCTCTACCTCGGCGCCTACACCGGGCGCGACCCGGAGGTGGCGAGCCGTTCGGCGGTGATGCTGACCGGGGCGATGCAGCAGCCGGTGGCCTCCCGGATAGCCCTGTCGACGGCCGGCGACTTCGCCTGGAACCCGGCCGCGTACAAGCCGGACGAGTCCTGGCAGGCCGCGCTGCGCACGATGGCCGGGCCGACCGGCGCCTCCGCGACCCCGGCCGGGTCGGCGCTGGCGGCCGTCACCGCGCTGGCCGGCAACAGCTCGTCCTCGCCGCTGTCCAAGCAGGAGTCGGGCTACCTGACCCCGCTGATCGACAGGTTCTGGGCGACCGCCGAGCCCACCTCGGGCGCGGCCCCCGACCTCGCCAAGCTGATAGAGGCCGCGGGCCCGCTGCGGGAGGCGTTCGGCGCGATGGCCTCGGCCCAGGAGACGCTGGCCGGCACCGCGGCGACGTCCGCGCTGGCCGCCGAGGCCGGGCCGTGGCTGGCGCCGCTGCACGGGTACGGGCTGGCCGGGCAGGCCGCCCTCGACATGCTGCTGGCGCAGCACGGCGGTGACGGCGCCGCCGCCTGGAAGGCCCGGGTGGAGCTGAACCGGCTGCGCGAGCAGCTGGCGCAGAGCCCGGCGACGATCGGCGCGGGCGTGCTCGGCCCGTTCCTGGAGCACGCGCTGCGGGCCGCCGACAACTGGGCGGGCGTGGTCAGCGGCGGCATCAGCCCGACGACGACGATGGGCTCCGCGCACGACCACCTGCCGGCGCTGATGACCGACGGCCAGGCCGACACCTTCTACTGGAGCTCCGCTCCCCCGCAGCCGGGCGACTCGGTCGGCGTGGACCTCGGCTCCGGGCGCCCGGTCAGCGGCGTCACCGTCCTGATGGGCGGCTGGGGCGACGGGCCGGACGCCCAGAGCGCCGTGGACGACTACATCCGCGACGGCGTGCTGGAGTACTCGACCGGCGAGGGCGGCTGGAAGCAGCTGGCCGTGGTGAAGAACCAGAAGACGGTCAGCGCCCAGGTGCCCGCCGGCACGGTGGTGCGGGCGGTGCGGCTGCGCGCCACCGCCGCCCAGAAGACCGCGGTGGCGGTGCGCGAGTTCACCGTGACGGCGCCGGACGAGGCCCCGGCGAGCGTCTCCGGCGGACCGGCCGCGCTGCCCGGCTCCTCGGCGGCGGCGGTGCTGGACGGCAACCCGGACACCGCCTACCGGGCGGCCAGCGCGCCGACCGCGCAGGACGAGCCGCTGACCGTCGAGCTGGGCGCGGCCCGGCCGGTGGACCGGCTCACCGTGCTGACCGACCCGAGCGTGAAGGCCACCGCGACCGTGTCGCTGCGGCGCCCGGACGGCACCTGGTTCGACATAGGGACGATCAACCCGGGCTACAACGAGCTGCCGGCCGGCGGCCAGCCCGCCGACGCGTTCCGGCTGACCTGGAAGCCGGGCGGCGACCCGCCGGTCGTCAACCAGGTGATCCCCTGGTACGCGGACGCCCCCGCGGCCCGGCTCACCCTGGCCGACCCGTCCCTGGACGTCGTGACCGGCGCGGCCGCGCCCGCCCAGACCCAGGCGACGGTCACGGCCGGCCGCCCCGAGGGCACCACCGGCAGCCTGCAGGCCGACGTGCCGGCGGCGGCGAAGGGCCTGACGGTGGCGCCGGCGGCCGGGGTGACGGTGCCGCGCGGCGGGAAGGTCGGGGTGCCGCTGCTGGTCAGCGCCGCGGCCGGGACGCCGTCCGGGACGTACCAGGTACCGGTGCAGTACGTGGCCGGCTCGACCGTCGTCAAGCAGGTGCTCCAGGTGCACGTGGTGCCGCCGACCGGCGGGGCGGACCTCGCGCTCGGCGCGAAGGCCACCTCCTCGGGCGACGAGACGGCGAACTTCCCGGCCTCGAACATCGCCGACGGCGACCCGAAGACCCGCTGGTCCTCGCCCGCGCAGGACAACGCCTGGGTGCAGCTGGAGCTGCCGCAGGCCGTCCGGCTCGGTGCGGCGGTGCTGCACTGGCAGGCCGCGTACGCCGCGTCGTACAAGATCCAGACCTCGTCGGACGGGGTCACCTGGACGACCGCGGCGAGCGTGGACAACGGCAAGGGCGGCGACGAGACGGTGCGCTTCGACGCCGCGAACGCCAAGTTCCTGCGGATGCAGGGTGTGACCCGGGCCACCAAGTACGGCTACTCGCTGTGGGGGATCGAGCTGTACGCCGTGACGCCGCCCGCGCAGCCGCAGCCGCCGGTGGCTCCTCCGGCGCAGCCGGGGACCCCGGGCACCCCCGGCACCACGCCCGCGCAGCAGCCGCAGCCGCAACCGGGACAGCCGGCCGCGGGACAGCAGCCGCCGGCCGCCGGGACGCCGCCCAAGCAGTAGTCCGTGCAGTGGCCCGTGCAGTGGTCGCCCGCGGGGCGGCCGTACACACGGCGGGCCGCCGTGCTCCCCGGTGGGGTGCGCGGCGGCCCATGAGGCGTACCGAGATGTGACGGGGCAGGCCCTTGTGGAGCTCTGGTTCAGGCGGAGAGCGGTTCGGGCTGCTCGCCGCGGCGGACTGGGGCGGCGTGGGCGCCGTGCGCCCGGCCGATCGGGACCGAGTGGTTGGGCTCGGTATGGTCGTGGTGCTCGTACTCGCCCCACTGCGGGGCGCGTAGTTGGTCGCCGCCGCCGTACGGCTCCAGGTAGGGCCGCCAGCGGGGGTCCTTGATGCCGGTGCCGATGATCCGCCAGGCCAGGCCGGAGGGTGGCGCGGGCGGGCGCTTCATGCGCCAGCCGAGTTCGGTCAGGTGGCGGTCGGCCTTGGTGTGGTTGCAGCGGCGGCAGGCCGCCACGACGTTGTCCCACCGGTGCTGGCCGCCCCGGCTGCGCGGGATGACGTGGTCGACGCTGGTTGCGGCGGCCCCGCAGTAGACGCAGCGGCCGTGGTCGCGGGCGAACAGCGCCCGGCGGGTGAGCGGGACGGGCCCGCAGAACGGGACCCGGACGAAGCGGGTCAGGCGGACGACGGACGGCGCCGGAAGGGCGCTGGTGGCGCTGTGCAGAGTGACTCCGGTGTCCTCCAGGCTGACCGCCTTGTGGTTGAGGACCAGGATGAGTGCGCGGCGCATCGATACGACGCCGAGTGGCTCGTAGGACGCGTTGAGGACCAGGACATGCGGCACGGATGCCTCCTTGGACGCCTGCGGCGCGTGGCTCGCGCCGGGACGAGCGGTTGGATCACCCAACGGGTGAGTGATCTCCCCCAGTGTCGCCTTACGCCTTCGTACGGCGCCACCACTCCTGTGTAACGGACCTGACGTGATCTCCGGGTGTGGTTTCCGTCATACCCGATATGCCCGGCGGAAGGTCGGGTTGCACCAGGGCCCCCGGTAGGAGCCCTTCCGCTTCCCCCCGGGGGGACTGCTCGGCCGGTCGGAGCAGTGGTGGGGCCGCCTCCCGGGGGTGCCGGAGCGGTGCCGAGGCGGTGCCCGGACGGGTGCGCGCGGGAGCGCACCGGGGCGTTGACGGGGCGTCCGGGGCGGCCCGCGCGCCGTTCGGCGGGTCCGGTCGGGTGTTCGGTGCCCGCTAGGCTGGGGCGACGGTCCGCGGGTCGGGCTCGCTGCGGCACGGGACCGGGCAATGCCCCCTGCAAGGAAGGTCCCGCACGTGTTCCGCTCCGGCGTCCTCGGCCTCGCCGACGCGTCCTCCCAGTCGACGACGCCGTCCCCCGGCCCGACCGCGCCGCAGGTGCCGCAGCTCGACCTGCGGATCCCGACGAGCGCGCAGGAGGTCTCGGACACCACCAAGCAGGCGGCCAGCTGGTTCGACACCCACTGGCAGTCCTGGCTCGCCGCCGGGGTGCGGATCGTCTTCATCATCGTGCTGGCACTGGTGCTGCGCGCGGTGGTGCGCAAGCTCATCACGCAGCTGATAACCAGGATGGCGCGCGCCCACGAGAGCGCCGAGGAGCACGGCCGCATCGGCGGACTGCTCGCCAACACCGGGGTCGTCAACCCGGAGCGGCGCCAGCAGCGCTCGGAGGCGATCGGCTCGGTGCTGCGCAGCGTCGCGTCCTTCGGCATCCTCGGCACGGCGGCGCTCATGGTGCTCTCCGCGCTGGGGGTGAACCTGGCGCCGCTGCTGGCGAGCGCCGGTGTGGCCGGTGTGGCGATCGGTTTCGGCGCCCGCAACCTGGTCACGGACTTCCTCTCCGGCGTCTTCATGATCATGGAAGACCAGTACGGCGTCGGCGACGAGATCGACACCGGGGTGGCCGCCGGCACGGTGCTGGAGGTCGGCTTGCGGGTGACCAAGCTGCGCGGCGCGAACGGCGAGATCTGGTACATCCGCAACGGCGAGGTGAAGCGGATCGCCAACATGAGCCAGGGCTGGTCCACGGCCACCGTGGACGTCCAGGTCGGGTACAAGGAGGACCTCCTCCGGGCCGAGGACCTGATCCAGGAGACCGCCGAGGCGATGTCCAAGGAGGCTCCGTACGACGAGCTGATCTGGGAGCCGGTGTCGGTGCTGGGCGTGGAGTCGGTCGCGGCGGACTCGGTGGTGGTGCGGATCGAGGCCAGGACGGCGCCGGGCAAGGCGGCGATGGTGGCGCGGGCGATGCGCCAGCGGCTGAAGGCGGCCTTCGACCACGCCGGCATCAAGGTCAAGGAGGAGGCGGCGGCCACGGGCGTCGCGATCGCCGCGGCCCCGGACCCGTCGCCGCCGTCCTCGCTGGCCGACCCGACCTCGGCGCGCTACAAGGCGACCGAGCCGATACCGGCACCGAAGCCGCCGATGGACGACCTCGCCAAGCCGTAAGCCGCCGACGGACGACCTCGCCGAGCCATAAGCCGCCGATGGACGACCTCGCCGGGCCGTAACACCCCTTCGCAGCGGCCGGGAAGGCCAGGACACGCGGACGAAAGCCCCGCTCCCACCGACGTGGGGGCGGGGCTTCGTGCTGCCCGGTAACGCTTCGGCATCCACCGCCCGGCGGGCCATTGACACTCCGCCGACGCTGACCGTACGGTCCTTCCCAAGCGACTGGAAAGTTTCCTAACAGTTCGCACCGTGGACCCGGGACACCCCCCGGGCGCTCCCCGGACACCCCCGGGAGTTCCCCCGGGTACGCCCCCGACCTGCCGGAAGAGGAGGATTCTGCGCGTGACCAAGACCACCGCCAAGGCCCCCCTCGCCGGCACCCCCAGCCTGCTGCGCGCCATCAACGACCGCGCCGCCCTCGAACTGCTGCTGGAGAACGGACCGCTCTCCCGCACCCAGATCGGCACGCTCACCGGGCTCTCCAAGCCCACCGCCTCCCAGCTGCTGGCGCGCCTGGAGGCGGCGGGCCTGGTCCTGCCGGTCGGCACCACGGCGGGCGGGCCCGGGCCCAACGCGCAGCTGTACCAGGTGAATCCGGCCGCCGGGTACGTCGCCGGGGTGGACGTCACGGCCACCGGGATCCGGGTCGCCGTCGCCGACATCACCGGCAGCACGCTCGCCGAGCACGTCGTGCCGGTGAAGGGCGCCCCGGCCGCCGGGACCGTCCCCCGGGTCGCCGCGGCGGTCGCCGACACGGTCCGGGCGGCCGGGATCGGCGAGGGCGCGCTGCACACCGTCGTGATCGGCGTCAGCGGCGCACCCGACCCCGTCACCGGCAAGCTGCGCTACGCCTCCCACCTGGCCGGCTGGCACTCGCCGACGCTCGTCGAGGAGCTGACCGGGGAGATCGGCGCCCCCGTGTCGATCGAGAACGACGTCAACCTCGCCGCCGTCGCCGAGCAGGCCTCGGGCGCGGCGCGGGGTTCCGAGGACTTCGTCCTGCTGTGGGCCGGTGCCGGGATCGGCGCCGCGATCGTGATCGCCGGGCGGCTGCACCGCGGCTTCACCGGCGGCGCCGGTGAGGTCGGCTACATGCCGGTGCCCGGCTCGCCGGTCGTGCGGGACGTGCGCCGCCGCAACTTCGGCGGGTTCCAGGACCTGGTCGGCGCGGCCGCCGTCCGGGCGTTGGCCCGCGAGCACGGGCTCGGCGCGCCCACCGCCGAGGAGACCATCGCCAAGGCCCTGGCGACCCCGGGCGCCGGCGAGGAGTTCCTCCGCGAACTGGCCGGCCGGATCGCCGTCGGGCTGGCCGTGATCGTCGCCGTCGTCGACCCCGAGCTGGTGGTCCTCTCCGGCGGCGTGCCGAGCGCCGGCGGCGAACATCTGCGCGCGCTCGTCCAGGAGGAGCTCGCCCGGCTTTCGATCGCCCGCCCGGAGGTGCGCAGCAGCACCCTCGCCGGTTCACCCGTCCTGCTCGGCGCGCTCCAGCGCGCCCTGGCGGCCGCCCGCGAGGCGGTCTTCTCCACCCACTGACAGCCCCCTGCCCCTGCCGACTCCCCCGACTCCCCCTGCGATCCACCCCTGCACCCACCTCTCCCCAACCCCCGACCGCGGGCGACGAGGCAATGACGCCTGCCCGCGCACCCCCAGGAGGACCTCGAAGTGCACCCCACCACCTCCCGCAGAGGCCGCCGCACGATCGCCGCCGTCACCGGCAGCGCCGTCCTCGCCCTGCTCGCCACCGCCTGCACCGGCAGCAACGACGCCGGCGGCAGCGACGACTCGGCGAGCGGCAAGGACGTCACCATCACCTTCTGGCACGGCTGGAGCCAGGACAACGAGGTGAAGGCGATCAACGACAACATCGCCGCCTTCGAGAAGGCCCACCCGAACATCCACGTCAAGGCCGTGGCCAACATCGCGGACGACAAGGTCAACCAGGCCCTGCGGGCCGGCGGCGACGACGCGCCGGACGTGGTCTCCTCCTTCACCACCAACAACGTCGGCATGTTCTGTTCGACCAAGGCCTTCATCGACCTCAACCCGCTGCTGAAGAAGAGCGGCATCGACGCCGCCAAGACCTTCCCGTCGGCGATGCTCAACTACACGCAGTTCCAGGGCAACCAGTGCACCCTGCCGCTGCTCGGCGACGCCTACGGCCTCTACTACAACAAGAAGGCCTTCGCCGCCGCCGGCATCACCGCCCCGCCGAAGACCTTCAGCGAGTTCGCCGACGCCGCGGCCAAGCTCACCGTCCCCGACGGCGACGGCTTCAAGCAGCTCGGCTTCATGCCGGACTACCACGGCTACGAGTCCACCACCGAGCACTTCCTCGGCCAGTACGGGCCGGCGTACTTCGGTGCGGACGGCAAGTCGGCCGTCGCCTCCGACCCGAAGGTCGCCGCGATGCTCACCTGGCAGAAGGGCCTCGTCGACAAGCTCGGCGGCTTCGACAAGCTGGAGAAGTACCGCTCCACCTTCGGCGAGGAGTTCAGCGAGAAGAACCCCTTCCACACCGGCCAGGTCGCCATGGCCATCGACGGCGAGTGGCGCACCAACTCGCTCGCCGAGAGCAAGCCCGACTTCGACTGGGCCACCGCCCCGTTCCCGGTGCCGGACGACCAGGCCGCCACCTACGGCCGCGGCTACCAGACCGGCACCGTCATCGGCATCGCCCGCAGCAGCAAGAAGCAGGCCGCCGCCTGGGAGCTCGTCAAGTACCTGACCACCGACACGGACGCGGTCGTCGGCTTCGCCAACGCGATCCACAACGTGCCGAGCACCTTCGCCGCGCTCGACTCGCCCAAGCTCAGCGGCGACCCGAACTTCAAGACCTTCCTGGACATCGCGAAGAACCCGAACTCCGGCACCACCCCGGCCAGCGCCAACGGCGGCGCCTACATCGTGTCGTTGCAGAACCTCGGCTACGCGTACGAGTCCGGCAAGCAGCCCGACCTCGCGGCCGGCCTCGCCGCCACCGCCAAGGAGATCGACGCCGCCATCGCCCAGGCGAAGTAACCGGCCCGGCACGGCAGTCCGAAGAACACGGCACTCGGAGCACCCCATGGCACTCGCGTTCGGCACCCGCAAGGGCACCGGACCCGCCGACCCGGCGGCGCACTCCACGCAGCACCTGCTGCGCCGGAAGCGCCGCCGGGAGGCGGCCCGCACCCTCGCGTTCCTCTCCCCCTGGCTGATCGGCTTCGGCGTCTTCTTCCTGTACCCGCTGATCTCCACCGTCTACTTCTCCTTCATGAAGTACGACGGGTTCTCGGCCCCCGCCTTCAACGGGCTGAAGAACTGGGACTACGTCTTCAACCACTACCCCTTCTTCTGGCAGGGCCTGCGCAACACCCTCTGGCTCGTCGTCGTCATGGTGTCCCTCCGGGTGCTGTTCGGGCTCGGCATCGGGCTGCTCATCACGAAGATCAAGAGCGGCGTCGGCTTCTTCCGCACCGCCTTCTACCTGCCCTACCTGGCCCCGCCGGTGGCCGCGACCGTCTCCTTCGCGTTCCTGCTCAACCCCGGCACCGGCCCGGTCAACCACTTCCTCGGCGAGCTCGGGCTCCCGCAGCCCGGCTGGTTCGCCGACCCGAACTGGTCCAAGCCCGCGCTCACCATGCTCGCCATGTGGGGCATCGGCGACCTGATGGTGATCTTCATGGCCGCCCTGCTGGACGTGCCCAAGGAGCAGTACGAGGCGGCCGAACTCGACGGCGCGGGGCCGCTCCAGCGCTTCCGCTACGTCACGCTGCCGAACATCTCGCCGATCATCACGTTCGCCGTGGTCACCGGCGTGATCCAGACCATGCAGTACTACACCCAGGCGATCGTCGCCGGGCGCGTCGCCAGCGGCATCGCGGGCAACTCCGGGCAGCAGTTCGAGCCCGGCTTCCCGCAGGGCTCCACCTGGACCCTGCCGCAGATGGTGTACAACCTCGGCTTCCAGCGCTTCGACACCGGCTCCGCCTGCGTCGTCGCCCTGGTCCTGTTCGCCATCGCGATGGCCGTCACCTCCCTCCTGCTGCGCCGCCGCTCCGGCTTCATGGCGAGCGAGGACTAGCGGACCAGCGGATCAGCGGATCAGTGAGGACCCGTTCATGACTCTCAGCACCCCCGTACTCGCCAAGGCCTCGTCGCCCTCGGGACGTTCGGCCGCCTCCGCGGCCGCCCGGCGGCGCGCCGCGCTCAACTGGGTGGCCGTCCACGCCCTGGGCGTCGCCGCCGCGCTGTTCTTCATCCTCCCGTTCGTCTTCGCCTTCCTGACCTCCGTCATGACGGACAGCCAGGCGCTCACGACGAACTACTGGCCCACCTCCTGGCAGTGGGGCAACTACACCAAGGTGTGGGAGGCGCCCGGGTTCCTCACCTGGTGGCGCAACACCCTGGTCTACGCCGGCGCCGGCACGCTGCTGACCGTCGTCTCCAGCCTCCCGGTCGCCTACGCGCTCGCCAAGTTCCGCTTCCGCGGCCGGAAACTGGCGCTCATGGCGGTCATCTCGATGATGATGCTGCCGCCGCAGGTCACCATCATCCCGATGTACCTGTTCTGGGCGAAGCAGATGCACCTCACCGGCACCCTGTGGCCGCTGATCATCCCGATGGCCTTCGGCGACGCCTTCTCCATCTTCCTGCTGCGCCAGTTCCTCACCACCATCCCCAAGGAGTACATCGAGGCGGCCCGGATCGACGGCTGCGGCGACCTGCGCACCCTGCTGCGCGTCGTGCTGCCGATGGCCAAGCCGGCCATCGCCGCCGTCGCCCTGTTCCAGTTCTTCTACTGCTGGAACGACTACTTCGGCCCGCAGATCTACGCCAGCGAGAACCACGCCGCCTGGACGCTCTCCTACGGCCTGGAGTCCTTCAAGGGCGCCCACCACACCAACTGGAACCTCACCATGGCCGCCACCCTCCTCGTGATGGCACCGGTGATCCTCCTCTTCTTCTTCGCGCAGAAGGCCTTCATCGAAGGCGTGACACTGACAGGGGTCAAGGGCTGATGTCCGCAACCAAGTCCGTACTCAAGCTGGCGATCGTCGGCGGTGGTTCGACGTACACCCCGGAGCTGATCGACGGCTTCGCCCGGCTGCGGGACACCCTGCCGATCGGCGAACTCGTCCTGATCGACCCGGCCGCCGAACGGCTCGAGCTGATCGGCGGGCTGGCGCGGCGCATCTTCGCCAAGCAGGGCCACCCGGCGGTCGTGTCCACCACGACGGACGTCGCGGCCGGCGTCGCCGACGCCGACGCCGTCCTGCTCCAGCTGCGCGTCGGCGGCCAGGCCGCCCGCAACCAGGACGAGACGTGGCCGCTGGAGTGCGGCTGCGTCGGCCAGGAGACCACCGGCGCCGGCGGGCTCGCCAAGGCGCTGCGCACCGTCCCCGTCGTGCTGGACATCGCCGACACCGTCCGCCGGGCCAACCCGGACGCCTGGATCGTCGACTTCACCAACCCGGTCGGCATCGTCACTCGGGCCCTCCAGGAGGCCGGGCACAAGGCCGTCGGCCTGTGCAACGTCGCGATCGGCTTCCAGCGGAAGTTCGCCGCGCACCTCGGGGTGGCGCCGGAGCTCGTCCGGCTCGACCACGTCGGCCTCAACCACCTCACCTGGGAGCGCGGCGTCACCCTGCTCGACGCCCCCGGCGCGGCGGGCGGGCGGGAGGTGCTGCCCGAGCTGCTCCGCGACTTCGGCAAGGAGATCGCCGACGACCTCCACCTGCCGCAGGCCGTCGTGCAGCGCCTCGGCGTCGTCCCGTCCTACTACCTGCGGTACTACTACCAGCACGACGAGGTCGTCGAGGAGCTCAAGGCGCAGGGCTCGCGGGCCGCGCAGGTCGCCGAGATCGAGCGGCAGCTGCTGGAGATGTACGCCGACCCCGCCCTCGACACCAAGCCCGAACTGCTGGGCAAGCGCGGCGGCGCGTTCTACTCCGAGGCCGCCGTCCAGCTCATCGCCGCCCTGCTCGGCACCGACGGCGGCACCTCCGTCCAGGTCGTCAACACCCGCAACGACGGCGTACTGCCCTTCCTGCCCGACGACGCCGTCATCGAGGTGCCGGCCGAGGTCGACGCGGCCGGCGTCCGCCCGCTGCCGCAGCGGCCCGTCGAGCCGCTCTACGCCGGGCTCGTCGCGGCCGTCACCTCGTACGAGCACCTCGCCCTCGACGCCGCCCTGCGCGGCGGGCGCGACCGCGTGTACGACGCGCTGCTCGCCCACCCGCTGGTCGGCCAGTTCGACCTCGCCGACCGGCTGACGGACCGGCTGCTCGCCCACAACCGCGAGCACCTCGCCTGGGCCTGACGTCCGGGGCGCCGGGCGGTCGCGCTCGTCCTGACGTTCGGGCGTTCTGGCGTCCTGACGTCCGGGTGTTCGGGCGTGCAGGCGTCCGGGCATCCGGGCGTGCAGGCGTCCCGGGCCCGCTGTGACGGCCCGACGTCCGCGCCCCGGCGTCGCCGTGGACGGCCCGGCCCGCGATATGAGGGTGTCGCGGGCCGGGCTCCGCGAGCGGACCGCCCACCCCCCGGCCGGGGCACCACCGGCCGGGCCACCCGGCCGGGCACCCTCGGCCGGGCCACGTACGAGTCGCGGGGACCTGATGACCCACCAGCCCGAACCACTCCTGCCCGGCGTGCTCGCCATCGACGCCGGCAACTCCAAGACCGACGTCGCCCTGATCGGCGCGGACGGCACCGTCCTCGGCACCGCCCGCGGCGGCGGCTTCGCACCGCAGAAGATCGGCGGCGCGGCCGCCGTCGCCGGCCTCGCCCCGCTGGTCGAGGAGGCCGCGCGCGCGGCCGGGCACCCCACCTGGACCGGCCGGCTGACCACCCATGTCAGCGCGTGCCTCGCCAACGCCGACCTCCCCGTGGAGGAGGAGGCGCTGCGCACCGCGCTGGAATCCCACCCCTGGGGCGTCAGCAACACCGTCGTCAACGACACCTTCGGCCTGCTGCGCGCCGGCACCGACGGCCCGCGCGGCGTCGCCGTCGTCTGCGGCGCCGGCATCAACTGCGTCGGCCTCCTCCCGGACGGCCGCACCGCGCGCTTCCCCGCCCTCGGCGAGCTCACCGGCGACTGGGGCGGCGGCGCCAGCCTCGCCGGCCACAGCATGTGGCACGCCGTGCGCGCCGAGGACGGGCGCGGCGGACCCACCGCCCTCGCCCGGGCCATCGCCGAGCACTACGGGCTGCCCAGCGCCGGCGCCGTCGCCGAGGCCGTCCACCTCGGGCACCTGCCGGCGGCGCGGCTGCACGAGATCGTCCGGGTGCTGTTCGCCGTCGCGGACGCGGGGGACCCGACCGCGCGGGAGCTCGTCGACCGGCAGGCCGACGAGATCGTCCGGCTCGCCGTCGTCGCGCTCACCCGGCTGCAGCTGCTCGACGCGCCCGCCCCGGTCGTGCTCGGCGGCGGGGTGCTCGCCTCCCGGCAGCCGCTGCTCCTCGACAACGTCACGGCACGGCTCGCGAAGGCCGCGCCGCTGGCCGAACCCCGGGTCGTCGTCGCGCCTCCGGTGCTCGGGGCGGCCCTGCTCGGGCTCGACCACCTGGGCGGCGACGCACGGGCGCAGGCGCGGGTGCGGGAGGCGTACGAGGCCGGGCGGCCGGTCGCGGTGTGAACCGGCCCTGAGCCTCCGGTCGTCCTGGCCTTCCGGCCCTCTTGAACTTCCGGCCCTCCTGAACTTCCCGTCCCCGTCGGGTCCGCACATCCGACGGGGGCGGGAACCGCACCCCGGCCCGCACACGTGTAACCGGATGTCCGCGTCCACGACCGGATGTACACGTCCGCCACGTTGCCGGGGAGACTGGTGCCATGGCCACGCCCCGCATCCTGCTCACCGCCGTCCTCTCCTGCACCGCCGTGGCCCTCACCGTCGCCGGACTCGCCTCCTGCACCCCCGTCGACGAGCACCCGACGGCCGTGAGCGCGTCCAGCGAGTCCGGCGGCCCGGACGACGACCCCGGGGACGCCGGCGACCCTGGGGACGCCGGTGACGACGCCGTCGAGGCGGTCCCCTCACTGCCGTCCGCCCCCGCCACGTGCTCGCCGGCCGGCGAGCACCCCGGGCACACCGTGCTGCTCGTCGTCGCCGCGGACCCGGCGGACCCCGCAGGGGCGGCGGACGCCGCGGGCGCCCTGGACGGCCCCGGGCTCACCGCCCGGGCCACCCGGTACCTCTGCTCGCCGAACCGCTTCGAGCCCGTCGGCCGCCCGATGCACTACTCCTTCGCCGCCGCCGGCGTCGACGCCGCCCTCGTCGACCGCCGGAACGGCGACCCCGCCAAACCGGTGCCGCTGCCAGAACTCCTCACCCACCTCGACGACTGTCTCGCCGCCCGCCCTCCTGCCACCCCCTACGGCTGCTACGGCAACACGTACGACGTCGTCCTCGACTCGCACGGGCGCATCATGCGGATCACGGAACTCGGCCGCCCGTAGGGATTCAGCGGGCCGGGCCCCCGCGATAGGTTGGTGCCCCGGATCGATCGGAGGGGCGGGTGACGTGCGCGAACACGAGCCGGACGGCGCTGACCACCCCGTCGTCGACCGCCCTGGCGCTGACCACCCCGCTGCGCCGGAACACCCGCCGCGCCGCGCCCGCGCCATCGCCGACAAGATCGACCACCTGATCTCCCGCGACGCCGCCCGGGCCGCCGGACGCGCCCCCACCTACCGCGAACTCGCCGACCGCATCAACACCCTGGCCGGACGCGACGTCATCTCCAAGGACACCATCCGCAACCTCCACCACGGCGTCACGCAGAAGGGCCAGAGCCCCAACCCGACCGTCGACACCCTCGACTGGCTCGGCCGCGGCTTCGGCATCCGGCAGGGCGCGGCCTACTTCCTGGACGACCACAGGACCGCCGACGTCGACGAACAGCTCGACCGCCTCGACAAGTTCGGGGACCTCCGGCAGGCCCTCGGCAACTCCGGGGTGGTCAGCCTGGTCAAGCGCGCCTCGGGACTGTCCGACAACAGCCTGAACATGCTGCTCGTCCTCGCCGAACGGCTCAAGACCCTGGAGGAAGGGGCGTCGGGAGCAGACGGCCTCAGCGGCTCGGACGCGAACTGAGGCCCTCCGCCTGCTCGTGTGCCCGCCCGCCCGCATGTACGCCCGCTCGCCTGCACGTGCGCCCGCTCGCCGATCGCCGCCGACTGAAGGAACGTTTTCCCGCATGCCACTTCCCCGCGGCCTCCGCAGGCGCTGCGAGAACATCCTCGGCGCCCTCGACCTGCCCGTGCCGTTCACCGTCGAGGGCTTCCGCGCCTCGCTCGAACGCCACCGGGGCCGGCCGATCGCCATGGAACCCCTGCCCGCCCTCGGCCACGACGCCCCCTGCGGACTGTGGATCGCCCTCCCCAGCATCGACGTCGTCTTCTACGAACGGCACACCACCCCCGCCCACCAGGACCTCATCAAGCTCCACGAACTCGGGCACGTCGCCTGCGAGCACACCGGCGTCCTCGAACTGCGCCACCTCACCGGTCTGTTGCCGGACCTCACCCCCGAATTCGTCGCCCGGGCCCTCGGCCTGGCCCGCACGAGCTACACCACCGTCGAAGAACAGGAGGCGGAGATGATAGCCCTGCTGCTCGCCGACCTCGCGGGCACCGACCGCGCGCGCACGGAATCCTCCCAACGGCTCGTCGACAGCATGCTCAGCCCGGTCGAACCCCTCCGGCGCGGGCGGCGGTCCGCGGGAGGGCGAGGCTGAGGATGCTGCGCTCCGTCTTCGAGATCCTCGTCCCCGCCCTCCTGTGGACCGCCGTCGCCTGGCGCGCGCCCCGGGCCTTCCGCTCCCCCGCCACCCGCGCCCTCTGGGGCACCGTGGCCGCGATGGCGCTCGCGCTCACCACCCGGCCCGCCCCCGTCGCCCGCCTCCTGGAGGACGGCACCGGGCTGCCCGAGGTGTCCGTCCTGATCAAGCACCTCCTCGGCATCGCGGCGGCGACCTGCCTGCTCGACTACGTCTTCGCGATCCACGGGAAGCCAGGGACGGGCATCCGCTCGGCGAAGGTCCGGCACGCGGCGGCGGCCGTGGCGTGCGGGGTGATGGCGGTGCTGTCGGTCTTCTTCTTCAAGCACGAGCAGATCGGGCCCGACGGCATCGACGCGCACTACGCCGACCGGCCGGTGCAGCTCTACCTCACCGTCTACTACCTGTTCTTCTTCGCCTCGACACTGCTCGCCTCCCGGCTCTTCTGGTCGAACCGGCTCAACGTGCCCCGCGGCCTCCTGCGGACGGGCGTCCGGCTGATGGCGGCGAGCACCGGGACCGGGGCGGTGTACGTCCTGTACCGGGTGTACTACATCGCGGCGCACACCGCCGTCGCACACGACCCCGTCACCGGGAAACCCGTCCCGCCGTACGACCCCGTCGGCGAGCTCCTGCCGGCCACGGCGGCCGTCCTGCTCGTACTCGGCCTCGCCATGCCGCCCCTGCGGACGGTGAGCCGCTACGTCCGCGACCAGCACGCCATGTGGCGGCTCCACCCCCTCTGGGCCGACCTCGTCGCGGCGGCGCCGCAGGTCGTCTTCGGCACCCCGGCGGGACGGGTCCGCAACCTCTTCGCCCTCGGCGACCGCTCGCTGGACGTCGCCCACCGGGCGTTCGAGATCCGCGACGCGGCACTGGCCCTGCGGGACGGCCTGCCGTCCTCGGCCCCCGGCACGGGCGCGGCGGTCGCCGCGGTCGCCGCGGTCGCGCCGGGCGACCGAGCGCGCGCCGAGGCCGCCTGGTTCCACGCCGCCCTCCACCACCACACCACCGGCCACCCCCCGGCCACCGGCATGCCCCCCGAACCCGCCCACCCCGGCGGCGCCACCCCGCAGGAGGAGATCACCTGGCTCCTGAAGGTGGCCACCGCCTACCGCCGCCTACCCACCTGAGACCGCGCGCAGGAGGTCGGGCCGACCGACTTCTGGCGCCCGCCCCCTGGGAATCGAACGAATCAACACCACACCACCCGGGGCCATGCAGCACACAGAAAGTCGCCCAAGTCGACCTCCCGAATGCGAATCCACACAGAACCGCCCGGGGCAGCGAAGGCTGGTGCGCGAGAAGTCGGCCCCGTCGACTTCTCACGCCCGCCCGCTGGGGCCAGGCAAATCGACGCGGAGCCACCCGGCACAGCGGCGCACAGGAAGTCGAGCCCGTCGACTTCTCGTACCTGGCCGCTGGGGGCCAGGCGAAGCGACGCGGAGCCACCCGGCACAGCAGCGCGCAGGAAGTCGAGCCCGCCGACTTCCCGCGCCCGGCGAATAGAAGCAGCTCCACCCCGGGGCGCCAGCGGGCGGAGTGGAGGCGCCCGCACAGGAAGTCGGCCAAATCGACCTCCCACGCACCCTGCACACCCGTCCCAACCGACGGCCGCGCGCCCGCAGGCCAGCGGGCACAGCCACCCAGGCCAACAGTTGGAAGCAACACGGTCGGAAAGCGGATCCTGCCGGACACAGGAAGTCGAGCCAATCGACTTCCTGTGTCCGGTGGTTGGGGGCTAGGCGAATCGACGCGGCACCGCTGGCGGCAGGGTGACGCGCGGAAGATCGGGCCAGTCGACTCCTCATGCCAAGCCGTTGAGGGGGCAGGCGAAGCAACGCGGGACCACCCGGGGCAGGGGCACGCAGGAAGTCGAGCACGTCGACTTCTCACGCCCGGCGATTGGGGGCCCATGAGCGGAGCGCTGACGAAAGGTCGGCCTCATCGACTTTTCGTGCAGAGCGTGCAGAGTAGGTGGAACCGACACTGCCGGACGCGGAGCCGTTGGCGAGGTGGGGCGCAGGAAGTCGGGCCCACCGACTTCCTGCGTCCGGCGATAAGGGGGTAGACGAAGCGACGCGGGGCCGGCTGGGGCTGAGGTGCGTAGGGAGTCGAGGCGGCCGACTTCTCACGCCCGGCGATAAGGGGGTGGACGAAGCGACGTGGGGCCGGCTGGGGTCGCGGCGCGCAGGAAGTCGGGCACGTCGACTTCTCACGCCCGGTGATATGGGGGCGGACGAAACGACGCGGGACCGCCTGGGGCCGCGGCGCGTAGGACGTCGAGGCGGCCGACTTCTCGTGCCCGGTGACAAGGGCACGGGTGAAGCGACGTGGGGCCGGCTGGGGCTGCGGCGCGGGGGAAGTCGGCGTGGGCGATGTTTTGCGGGTGGGGTGTCCATTGGGTGGGCGGGGGTGGCCGGGGTGGGGGTGGTCGGGTTGGGTGGGCGGTATGGGTGATGGGCGGCGGTGGGTGGTGTTGGTCGTCGGGATGGTGGCGATGGCCTCGGGGTGTGCGTTCCAGTTCGGGTTGCCGTACCTCATTCCGGCCTTGCGGGCGGGCGGGTTGTCCCTGGGGCAGGCGGGGTTGGTGGCGGCCTGTCCCACCATCGGGTTGGTGTTGACGCTCGCGGCCTGGGGTGCGGCGGCCGACCGCTGGGGGGAGCGGTGGGTGCTGGCGTCGGGGCTCGGGGTGGGGGGCCTGGTGCTGCTGGGGGCGTCGGCGGTGCACGGGACGGTCGGGTTGGCGGTGTGCTTCCTGGTCGCGGGGGCGGCCGGGGCGTCGGCACACGCGTCGAGCGGGCGGTTGATCCTCGGGTGGTTCCCGGCGCGGGAGCGCGGGTTGGCGATGGGGCTGCGGCAGACGTCGCTGCCGTTGGGGGTCGCGCTGGCGGCCCTCCTGCTGCCACCGTTGGCCGCACACGGACGGTCCTTGGCGCTGGCGGTGCTCGGGGCGTTGAGTGTGGCCGCGGCACTGCTGGTCGTCGTGCTGGTGCGGGACCCGGCGCGGGTCGGGGGCGGCTCCGGGGAGAAGCGCGGGAACCCGTACCGGACGCCGGTGTTGTGGCGGCTGCACGGTGCGGCGACCCTGCTGGTCGTGCCGCAGTTCACGGTGTCCGTGTTCGCGTTCGTGTTCCTGGTGGAGGAGCGCGGCTGGTCGCCGTCGACGGCCGGTCCGGTGCTGGCGGGTGTGCAGGTGGCAGGGGCCGGGGCGCGGTTGGCGGCCGGGTGGTGGTCGGACCGGGCGGGGAGCCGGACGGTGCCGATGCGGCGTCTGGCGCTGACGGCGGCCGGCGTACTGGCGGTGCTGGCGGCGGGGGCGTTCGCGCACTCGGCGGCGGCGACGGTGGCGTTGATGGCCGCGGGCGTGGTGACGGTGTCGACGAACGGGCTGTCGTTCACGGCGGTGGCCGAGTACGCGGGCGGTTCGTGGGCGGGCCGCGCGCTGGGGGTGCACACGACGGTGCAGAACGCGGTGGCGGCGGGCGTCGCTCCGACGGCCGGTGCGTTGATCGGCGTGACGGGCTACGCGTGGGCGTACGCGGCGGTGGTGGCGTTCCCGCTGGTCGCGGCGCTGGTGGTGCCGGGGCCGGACTCCTTGCGCGGGACGGCACTTGACCTCAAGGGCGCTTGAGCTCATCGAATGGTCGCATCCGATCCGTCGATGCGACGGGCGAGAGGCGAGAGGTCAGGTCATGACGAACGACGTGCTGGTGGTGGGGTCCGTCCCGGAGGACGTGCGGCGGGCCGCGACCGGGGTGGTGAAGGCGCTGGAGCGGGCGTTCAACGAGAAGGACGGGGACGCGCTGGCCGCGCAGTTCGCGCGGCGGACGTCGTGGTCGAACGCCCGCGGCCTGCGGCTGGACGACCGCGCGTCGATCGCCGAGTTCAGCGGGCCCGCGCTGAAGGGGTTCCTCGCGGACTCCTACGCGCGCTACGACGTCGTCAAGCTGCTGGAGATCGCGCCCGACGTCATCGCGGTGAACGTCGCCCAGCAGCCGACCGACCGGGCGGGCAACCCGGTCGACGGCGTGCGCGGGGCGACGCTCTACATCGTCGCGCGGCAGGACGAAGGCTGGCGGATCGTCGCCGGCCAGAACACGGCCGTCGAGCCGCCCGCCGCCGAGCCGCCCGCCGGCAACTGACGTGAGGCGCGAGAACCCCGGCCGGGAGGACCAACCCGGCCGGGGCCCCGACGTGTTGTGTGGACGGTCTCCATACTGTTGCGGAACTCCCCTCCGAATGTTGATAGAAGGCGTCGCTACGCGCATGGACGTGCCCTGACCTGCCCGCTTTTGGAGTTCGCTACGGTACGGCTGGGTTTCCTTTGCTTCCGATCTCGTTGACCCGCTTTCAGCGGCTCTGCTTTGCTTCGGGCCACCCTTTCGGCCCCATGAACCGCCGGCGCACCCCACACCTCCGCGCCGGCGGCAGAGAGGAACCCTCACGATGGGCATGTCCCCCACCTCCAGAGTCCTGACCGGCCTCTCCTCGCTGGTGCTGGCCGCCGCCGGCTTCGCCGCCGCCGCACCCGCGCAGGCGGACCAGCCCGGCAGCGAGTTCGCCGGGCACACCCACCCGTACCGGCACGGCGTCGTCCCCACCAAGGAGGCCGGCGCCGCCGCGGCCGGGAAGCGCACGTCGAACCTCAACTACGGCGGCGGTGTCGACGGCATCGGCGTCACCACCGGCGCTCCCAGGGTGTACCTGGTCTTCTGGGGCTCCCAGTGGGGCACCCAGGGCACCGACGCCAACGGCTACACCACGCTCTCGGGTGACCCGAGCGGCATCGCCGTCCGCGCGCAGCAGTTGTTCAAGGGCCTGGGCACGAACAACGAGACCTGGTCCGGCGTCATGACGCAGTACTGCGAGGGCATCACCAAGGGCGCGACCTCCTGCCCGTCCACCGCCGCCCACGTCGGCTACCCGACCGGCGGCGCGCTGGCCGGCGTCTGGGTCGACCCGTCGGCCGCCGCCCCGGGCCAGGCCACCGGCAACCAGATCGCCAACGAGGCGATCAAGGCCGCCGGGCACTTCGGCAACACCACCGGTGCGGCCAACCGCAACGTCCAGTACGTGGTGCTCTCCCCCACCGGCACCCACCCGGACGGCTTCAACACCACCTCCGGCAGCTTCTGCGCCTGGCACGACTGGAACGGCGACTCCACCCTGAGCGGCGGCGCGGCCTCCTCCCCGTACGGCGACATCGCGTTCACCAACGACCCGTACGTCACCGACATGGGCACCTCGTGCGGCCAGAACTACGTCAACACCGGCACCGCGGGCCTGCTGGACGGCGTGACGATGGTGTACGGCCACGAGTACTCCGAGACCATCACCGACCAGAACCCGGCCGGCGGCTGGACCGACTCGTCCGGCTCCGAGAACGCCGACAAGTGCGCCTGGAAGGGCACCGGCGGCGTGGGCGGCGCGCAGAACGTGACGCTCGCGACGGGCTCGTTCGCGATGCAGGGCACCTGGGCGAACGACTACAACGGCGGCGCGGGCGGCTGCGAGATCTCGCACCCGGTCGTTCCCTGAACTGTCCGGGCACCCGTCCGGGCACCCGTCCGGGCAACCATCCGGGCAACCGTCTGAGCACCACGTGAGAACCATCTGAAGGCCGCCGGAAAACAGGCGCCGGGGCGGGCAGTGCGGGCCCGCCCCGGCGCTTTGCCGTGCCCGGGGGGATAGGGGCGCGGAGCCGCCGTCGGGACCTACGGTGCGACGAGGCCGAACTCGTAGGCCTGGATGACCAGGTGGACCCGGTCGCGGGCGTCGAGTTTGGCGAAGAGCCGGGCGACGTGCGCCTTCGCCGTGGCCACGCTGATGACGAGTTCCGCGGCGATCTCGGCGTTCGACAGCCCCCGCCCGACCAGCGTGAGCACCTCGCGTTCGCGTTCGGTGACGATCGAGGCGACGGGCCGGCGCGGGGTCGGCGCGGACTGCGGGCGGGCGGCGAACTCGCCGATCAGACGGCGGGTGACGCTCGGCGCGATGAGGGCGTCCCCGGCGGCGACGACGCGGATGCCGTCGAGGATGGTCTCCAGGGCGAGGTCCTTGACGAGGAACCCGCTCGCGCCGGCGCGCAGCGCGCCGTACACGTAGTCGTCGTCGTCGAAGGTGGTGAGGACGAGCACGTGGGTGTCCACGCCGGGGTCGGCGGCGATGCGGCGGGTGGCCTCGATGCCGTCGACGCCGGGCATGCGGATGTCCATGACGGCGACGTCCGGGCGCAGCCGGGTGACGAGGTCGACGGCCTCGGCGCCGTCGCCGGCCTCGCCGACGACCTCCAGGTCGGGGGTGTCGGCGATGAGCACGCGCAGGCCGGTGCGGATGAGCGGCTGGTCGTCGACCAGGACGACTCGGATCACGGTCCCACCTCCAGGGGGAAGTCCGCGGGGAGCGGTAGTCGGGCGGCGACGCGGAAGCCGCCTTCGGGGCGCGGGCCGGCGCTGAACTCGCCGTTCAGCAGGCTGACCCGTTCGCGCATGCCGGCGATGCCGTAGCCGGTGCCGGATCCGCGCCCCGGGCCCGAGCCGTGGCCCGGGCCGGCTCCGGAGCCGCCGCCCGCGCCGGCACCGACGCCCAGGTCGACGACGGTGACCTCGACCTCGTCCGGGCGGTGGTCGACGGTGACGTGGCAGTCCCTCGTCCCGGAGTGCTTGACCACGTTGGTCACCGCCTCCTGGACGATCCGGAAGGCGGCGAGGTCGACGTCGGCGGGCAGGTGGCGCGGCTCGCCGGTGCGGGTGAGTGCGACGCGGACGCCGGCGACCGCGGTGTTCGCCACGAGCCGGTCCAACTCGGCCAGTCCGGGCGCGACTTCGAGCGGCGCGGACTCGCCCTCGCCCTGCCGCAGCGCGCCGAGCATGCGGCGCAGTCCGGCGAGGGTCTCGCGGCTGGTGGCCTCGATGGCGTCGAGCGCGTTGCGGGTCTCGGCGGGCTGGGTGTCCATGACGCGGCGGCCCATGCCGGCCTGGATCGCGATGATGCCGATGTTGTGGGCGACCATGTCGTGCAACTCGCGGGCGATGCGCAACCGTTCGGCGGTGACGGCCTGTTCGGTGGCGCGCCCGCGCAGGGCTTCGGTGTGGCGGCGGCTCTGGTGGATCGTGTTGCCGACGAGCCAGGCGATGGCAACGGTCGCGCCGATGCCGCCGTAGGCCATCGGGTTGACGGGGTAGCCGTTGAGGGCGCCCCAGAGGAACAGTCCGAGGAGCATGGCGAGCGGCATCCCGGCGGCGCAGAGGGAGACGAGCCGGGTGCGGGTGGCGGCGCAGTAGCCGACGACGGCGTCGGCGATCAGGAACTGGAGGACGGTCGTCTCGGGGACCTTCCACATGCCGAGCGAGAAGAGGCCGCCCGCGAGCGCCACCGCGATGGCGGCGAGCGGCAGGCGCACCAGCAGCGCGGCGACGGACGTGGTGACGACCGCCGTGACGACGAGCGGCATGTCCTCGGGGTTGCCGTCGTAGGTGAGGAGGTGGCGCAGTTCGTCGGCGCGCGTGAAGAACCGGAAGACGACGACGGCCGCCCAGAACGCCGCCACCCACACGCCCGGGGGCAGGCGCCGGAGCAGTGGCGGGCGGGCTTCGATGATCATCGCCCGATCGTATCGATCATCCGTGCGCCGCACAGTGGCCCACGGGCCTAATCCCCGGGGCCACTGCACCGGTCGCGCGGTGTGTCCCGTGGGCCGCGCGGTGTGTCCCGTCGCCCGATGCCGGTGCACGGCTCCGACCGGCACCGTTGTCCCCGTGATCGAGATCGAGCGACTCAACAAGCGGTACGGCGACAAGCTCGCCGTCGACGACCTGTCCTTCACCGTCCGGCCGGGCACCGTCACCGGTTTCCTCGGCCCCAACGGCGCCGGCAAGTCCACCACCCTCAGGATGGTCCTGGGGCTCAACACGCCCACCGGCGGCACCGTCACCGTCGACGGCGTCCCGTTCGCCGGGCGCCCGCGCGGCCTGCGGCACGTCGGCGCCCTGCTGGACGCGCAGGACGTGCACGGCGGGCGCAGCGCCCGGGCGCACCTCGCGGCGCTGGCCCGCAGCAACCGGATCCCGCTCGGGCGGGTGGACGAGGTGCTGGCGGAGGTCGGGCTCGGCAAGGCCGCCGGGCGCCGGATCGGCGGGTACTCGCTGGGCATGAAGCAGCGGCTGGGCATCGCCGGCGCGCTGTTGGGCGATCCGCCGGTGCTGCTCTTCGACGAGCCGCTCAACGGGCTGGACCCGGAGGGCGTGCTGTGGGTGCGCGGGCTGTTCCGGCGGCTCGCGGAGGAGGGGCGGACGGTCTTCGTCTCCAGCCACATGATGGCCGAGATGGAGCACACCGCCGACCGGCTGATCGTGATCGGCCGGGGCCGGCTGATCGCCGACGAGAGCCTCGCGGACTTCTCGGCCCGGCACGCGGTGGCGGGCGTGGCCGTGCGGACGCCCGAACTCGCCTCACTGGTACCGGTCTTGACGGACGCGGGCGCCGAGGTGCGGCGCGAAGGCCCGGAGGCCGGCCTGGTGACCGGCCTGCCCGCCGCCCGGATCGGCGAACTGGCCCTGCGGCACGGCGTGGTGCTGCACGAGCTCGCCCCCCGTACGTCCTCCCTGGAGTCGGCGTTCATGTCCCTGACCGCCGACAGCGTCGAGTACCTGGCCGGAGATGCCCGATGAGTACCGTGACCGTTCAGCCCGCAGCCCCGCTCCAGCCCGCGGCGCCGCTTCACCCCGAGGCGCCGCTGCACCGCTTCACCGACCTGCTCGCCGCCGAGTGGATCAAGCTCCGCTCGCTGCGGTCCACCTACTGGGTGCTCGCGCTGGCCTCGCTGGTGGCGATCGCGGTCAACATCAACGCCGTCCACACCGACCTGACGTACATCGACCACCCGCCCGCGCGGATGCCCGGCATGCCGCCGTACCGGTACGACCCGCTGTACCACGGGCTCGGCAGCATTTCGAGCGCGCTGATGGCCGTCGCGGCGGGCAGCCTCGGGGCGATCACCGTCTTCGGCGAGTACACCACCGGGCTGATCCGCACCACGTTCGCCGCCGTGCCCGACCGGCGCGGGGTGATCGGCGCCAAGGTGCTGCTGATCGGCGGGATCACCGCGCTCGCCGGGGCGGTGGTGTCGGTGGTCTCCTTCTTCGCCACCAACGCGATGCTGGCCTCCCGGCACGTCGGGCTGTCCATCACCGACGACGGCTGCCTGCGGGCGGTCCTCGGGTACGCGGCGATCGTGCCGGTCTGCGCGCTGATCGGGATGGCGCTGGGGGCGCTGCTGCGGCACGCGACCGCGTCGATCGTCTCGCTAGTGATGCTGCTGTTCATCCTGCCGATGATGTTCGGCGGGGACCGCTACCGGTGGCTCAAGGAGATCGGCACCCACCTGCCGCTGGCCACCGTGCAGCGGCTCGCCATCAACCCGAACTCGACGACCACGATGGGGAAGTACGCGCCGAGCGTGCTGGACTCCTGGATCACCATGGGGGTGTGGGGCGTGGCCGCGGTGGCGGTGACGGTCGTCCTGGTACGGCGGCAGGACGTGTGAGGACGGGCCGGGGCGGCGGGACCCGCGGAGGTCAGTCCGCTCCCAGGCGGCGGGCGATCGCGGCCGGCAGCGGGTACGGGCGCTCGGGCGGCAGCAGGCGCTCGGCCTGTGCCGCCCGGCCGGCCCGGACCAGGTCGGCGATCCGGTGCACCCGCGGCGTGAGGTCCGTGAGGCCGACCACCCACTCGTCGGCGAACGTCCGGATCAGCGAACGGCCCACCCCCACCTGGATGCTGTAGTGGTTGAGCGCTCCCCCGCGCAGCGTCCGCTCCGGGTCCCATTGGACGTGCACGGCCGCACCCGCGACCTCGTCCGGGTGCGCCGTCGTCAGGACCGCCCGGGCCAGGGCCTCCTCCCAGCCCTCGCGAGTGATCCGGACCGCCAGCACCCGCGTCTGGCCGGGCTTGCGGGCCCAGTTGCTGCGGTGCATGAGCCAGCGGAACGACGGCTTGATCCAGGTCATCCGCCGGAACGAGAACGGCGCCACGAACCGGCCCGCCGCGAGCGCCGGGTCGGCGACGGCGGGGGCGTACGCCTGGTAGAGGACGATCGTCCGCTCGTCGTGGTCGGCCCGGATCCCGTACAGCGCGGTCATGCCGACGCACGTTGCCAGGAGGGGCGGGCGGCGGCAACGGGATTTGCGGCTCCCGGGCCTCAGCCTGCGGCGGGCTCCACGACGCCGGCACTGACGGCGGCATCGGCGGCGGGATGGGCGGCGGCATCGGCGGAGGCCTTGGCGGGATCGGCGGGATCGGCGGAGGCATCGGCGGAGGCCTTGGCGCGGAACGCGGCCAGCGTCTCCGCGCTCACGCCGCAGGCCGGGAGGAAGGCGGCGGCGCCGCCGTGGCGGGTGCGGACCAGGTCGAGGAACACGGCCATCGCCTCGGCCGGGGCCTGCAGCAGCGGGGCCGGGATGTGCAGGTCGGGCCGCTCGTTGAGGGCGGTGCGGTGGCGGTCGGCGAGACCGGCGAAGATCTGCGGCAGCGCGTCGGCGGTGCGGACGTAGTCGGCGACGATGAGCTCGGCCGGGACGCCCAGCAGGTCGAGCAGCAGCGCGGTGAGCAGCCCGGTGCGGTCCTTGCCGGCCGCGCAGTGCAGCAGGACGGCGCCCGGACGGGCCGCGGCCTCGACGGCGGCGGCGACGGCGGCCGGGGCGGACTCGGCCATCAGCACGTAGAAGTCGCCGAGGTCGGCGGCGGTGGTCATGGTGCGCAAGCGCTCGGCGAGGCCGTCGGTGGCCGGGTTCACCGGGGCCGCGACGACGGCTATCCCGGCGGACTCGGCGGCGGCCCAGTCGGCCGGGTCGGTCTCGGAGCCGTCGCGCAGGTCGACGATGGTGCGGATGTCGCAGGCCCGCAGCTGCTCGACGGTGGCGGCGTCGGCGGCCGGGAACGGCTGGGCGGAGCGGTAGAGCACACCGGGGCGCACCCGCAGGCCCTCGGGGTCGCCGAGGACGGCGGAGTCGCGGAAGTTGACCAGGGACATGCGCGGCCTATGCCTTTCGAGAGGACATCTAGACATCTAGATGTGTCGTCCAGATGTCTAACCGCTCCGAGGGGTCGCGGGCAAGCCGCCGTGCCCCGGGGCTACCTTCCATGGCACCGCTCCGGGGCCGGATCGTCGAGCCGGGGCCCGCGTCGAGCCGGGGCCCGCGCCGGACGGGAATCGTCGGGCCGGGAGCTTCGTAGGATCGTGCCCGTGGCGACCAACCCTCCCAGCACCCCCCTCTACCGCCGCCTGGCGCGACAGCTCCAGGAGCGGATCGACGCCGGCGCGTACCCGGCGGGCGCCCGGCTGCCCAGCGAACCGGAGCTGAGCGCCGAGTTCGGTGTGAACCGGCTCACCGTCCGGCAGGCGGTGGCGGAGCTGGAGCGCGCGGCCGTCGTCGAGATCCGGCGCGGGGTCGGCACGTTCGTCCGGCCGCCGGCGGTGCGCGTCTCGATCACGGTGGACCCGCGCAGCCAGCGGTTCGACCTCGGGAGCGTGCACAGCGCGCTGCCGGGCGCCCCGGAGGGCGGGGACGGCGAGTTCGTGCTGGGCGCGCGGCCGGTGGCCGGCTCGGCGGAGGACGAGGAGGCCGCCCGGCAGCTGGGCCGCGGGCCGGGCGAGCTGTCCCGCGTCGACACGGTGATCCGCCTCGGCGGGCGGGCCCGGGCGGCGTGCAGCTACTGGGTGCCGTTCGGGCCGCTGTCCGCGGAGCTCGTCCGGCCCGGCCGGCCCGGCAACCTGGTGCTCGACCTCGCCCGCGCCGCCGGGGTCGAGCTGGAGTACGACTGGCGGGCGTTCGGCGCGATCGGCGCCGACCTCGCCGACGCCGAACTCCTCGGCGTCCCGGCGGGCACGCCACTGCTCGTGCGCGAGGGCGTCAGCTGCACCCCGGACGGCGCCCCGGCGCTGTACGTGCGGCGGCGGATCGACGGCAGCAGCGCGCGCTTCGTCCTGCACTTCCGCGAGCCGCTGGGAGCGGAGCCGGGCGACTCGGCGGCGGGCAGGCCTGGGACGGGTGGGCCTGGGCCTGGCGACTCGGCGGCGGGCGGGCCTGGGACGGACGGGCCTGGGCCCGGCGACTCGGCGGCGGGCAGGCCTGGACCGGACAGCCCGTAGCGGTCCTGCTAGGGTTCCGCGCCGGTAGCGGCGCGAACGAAGAGCGGGGCGGAACACGATGACGGCGGGGAACGAACCCGGACCCGGCCCCGGCATACCCGCCGAACTGGCCACCGCCTGCACGGACTTGCTCGCCCAGGTCGCCCGCACCGGCCGGCTCCCGCACCGCGCCGAACTGGAGCACCTGCGCACCCTCGGCGAGCACTGCGCCGAAGCCGGCTACGGCCTGCGCGAGGTGGTCGCCCACGGCCTGGCCGCCACCCGCCGGGCCTGGCACACCCTGCCGGACGTCACCGCCGCGAGCGGCGTCGGCGACCTGCGCCGCACCGGCGACGCCGTCCTCGCCGCGACCGAGGCCGCCCTCGCCGCCCTCGGCGAGGGCCACGAACGCGCCCAGCGCATGGCGGTGCGCCAGGAGGAGTCCGCACGGCGGGAGTTCATCGACGACCTGCTGCACGGCCGCACCGACCTCGGCGCCCTCGCCGAACGCGCCGACCGCTTCGGCCTGCGGCTCGCGAGCGCCTACGCCGTCGCGGTGGCCGCCGTCGACGGGCCCGCGGCGGACGCGCACCACGTGCACCACCTGGTGAGCCGGGTCGAACGGGAACTGGTCGGGCGCTTCGGCGAACGGGGTGTCCTGCTGACCGGCAAGGACGGTCGGCTGGTGTGCATCGCCCCGGACAGCGAACGCGTGGTGCTGGAGGCGTTCACCGAACTGGCCCTGCGCCCCGGCACCGGCTACCGCCCGGTCCGGCGGGTGGCGACGGGCCGCCGCCACTCGGGCGCGAGCGGGGTGCTGCGCAGCTACGAGGAGGCGCTGGGGGCACTCGACTACGCGGAGCGGCTCGCCCTCCCCGCACGGCAGTTGAAGGCGGAGGAGCTGCTCGTCTTCCCGGTGCTGATGCGCGACCGCGCGGCC
The DNA here is from genome assembly GCF_042733235.1 of Kitasatospora sp. NPDC059722. Taxonomy (NCBI): domain Bacteria; kingdom Bacillati; phylum Actinomycetota; class Actinomycetes; order Kitasatosporales; family Streptomycetaceae; genus Kitasatospora; species Kitasatospora sp. NPDC059722. The sequence goes on along the minus strand of NZ_JBHWGD010000055.1, from coordinate 16,016 downwards.
ATGGCGGACCTCGTACGGACGGTCCTGGGCCCGCTGACGGAGGCGAGGGGCGGGGCCCGCCCGCTGCTGGACACGATCGTGGTCCAGTCGGAGACGGCCTACGTCAACGCGGAGGCCGCCCGCCGCCTGGGCCTGAGCGTCCGGACCCTGGGCTACCGCCTGGAGCGGATCAAGGCCCTGACCGGCTACGACCCGTCCGACGCCCTCCAGCGCTTCACGCTGGAGACGGCGGCCATGGGGGCCCGGCTCCTGAACTGGCCGGAGCAGCCGCTGTAGCGACGCCAGCCGGCGGGCGGGCATGCACGCGGGCGGGCGGGCGCGCTTGGGCGCACGCGCGTTTCCGGGTGTCAAAGGGGCGTCAAGATTGCCGGGTCCTGGCAATGTGCGGAGGGCCTCCGCACTGTCACGATCTCCGTGGCGCCGAGGTGTGCGGTGCCACCGGAACGCGCTCGGGGGCGCGGCCCACGACGGGGGACGTCGCGGCCGCGGCGGGCTGTCCGGTGGTGCGGGCGGCCCGGTGCCGACGGCCGTCGCCGGGTTCGGACCGACGGCCGTGGGCCGGCGCCCGACAGGGGGTGGCGCCGGCCGCAGTGGGGGTGCCGGGCACCGTGCCGGGGGGCACGAGCCGGCGGGCACCCCGGGGGGTATGCCGGTCACGTCGGTCACGGTGTCGGGGGACACGGTGCCGACGCGACCGGCCGCCGCGCGCCGCAGCGGCCCCGAAGCCCGTCCCGCCCCCGAAGCCCGTCCCGCCCCCGAAGCCCGTCCCGCCCCCGGAGAGCCGGTCCCCTAACCGCAGCCGAACACGTCGTCCACCAGTTCCAGCCACAGGTCGAGCCTCGGCGCCACGTTCTTGAACATGTGCTTCGCACCCCGCCGCCGCTCGTAGGACGCCACCAGCAGGTGGGCCACGCGCTCCGTTTCGGCCGGGAGCTGACCGTGGATAATCTCCGTCCAGCGCGGCGAGTTCCGCCCCCCGTCGTGCAGCGTTGCGCGCGGCAGCATCCGGCAGGCGCCCCAGATCACCAGTTCGGGCGCGTACTCGAGCAGCTTGTAGTGGCCCGTGCTGTGGCGCTTCCGGAGCCGCGCGAGCGCTTTCTGCGCCTCCCTCCGCGCCTCGACGGCCCGTTGGACGCTGATCGCGTGCACGTCCTCGTGCACGATGCTCCGGTAGGCGTCGCTGCCGAGGTCCGACCAGAGCGCGTCCAGGCCCTCGTCGGTCTGCAGCCGATTGCTCAGCCGGGGGCTCGACCCGCGGGAGAGCGCCGCCAGGGACCTGAACACGTCCGCGATCGTGAAGCCCACCGGGTGCGGCCCGGACACGACACCCCGGCGGGTGTCGAAGTAGCTTCCCTCTGCCGCAAATTCCTCCCGCACGGCCCGGAGGTGCGGGCAACTGCCCAGATTGTCCTGCGGAACGGCCGGACTGACGCACCGGTCCGCCGTGTCGCACAGGTCCCGGGTCCGCCGGCGGTCCTCACCGGTGACCACGACCACCCACAGCACGGCCTTGACCAGTTCCGGCGGCGGCAACTCGCGGGCGACGTGGGCCATAATCACCAGCCGCTGGAACCCGTCGTAGCACTCCAGCCCCGAAACCCAGAGCCGGCCGCCCCCGCGCACCCGGTCGGCCTCCCACTGGAGGCTCTCCGCTCCGAGGACGATCGGTCCGCCGACGAGGCCGAAGTCCTGCGGACGCCGGCGGAGCATCTCGGCGAGCGCCTGGTTCCCGGGGCTCTCCGGCAGGTAGCCGCGCCTGCTGCGCAACGCGATCGCCGCGTCCGGCATGGCCGCCAAGGCGGCCAGGGCGATCGCGTCGACCTGCACGAGCCAACGGTCACCGAGCGGTACGGCGTGGAGCACCGGAAGGACATGCCGATTGGCCGACGGGCGGGTGTCGGCTTTCCATGAGATTCCTTGCCAAGCATCAAGCGGTGCAGCGTAGTTGTTCATGGCCGGTTCAACGCAGGGCGGGCCCGCGGGTTGCGGAGCCCGGGGCTGGACCGGCTCCGCGCGTCCCACCTTCCGGGCGTCTTCCCCACCCCCGCCGGGTGGAGCCCTGCCGAGGCGGCCTGCCGGTCGCGGCGCCGGCCGGCACGACCGAGGCCCGCCCGCCGGTCTCGGCGCCGGGCGGCACGGCCGACGTCAGTCCACCTCATGGCCGCCCCGGGCCTTCCCTGCACGTCCCGCAGCACGACACCCTGGTCTTCACCGGGCACTGCGCCACCGAGGTGCACCTGCTTCCGGACACCGGGCACTGCGCGATCTCGAAGATGGGCGAGGCGATGGAGCTCATCACGGCGTGGCTGCGGAAGACGATGGTCAGCTGATCATCTCGTCGCAACGACTTCGCACGAATTCGCACGACTTCGAACGAACGAGCCCCGCGCGTGGCGCGCGAGTCCGCGCCTCACGTGCGGGGCTAGCTTGTCTGCATGATCGCTCAGGAACCCGATCTCGCCGGGTTGCGCCGGGTCTACGGGCGTACGGGCAGCCGGCTGTTCTACAGCCGGGTGGCGCGCAACGCCCGGCACTGGGGGTGGACCGAGCCCGGGCAGTCGAAGTGGCGCCTGTGGCGGGCGCAGCGGCAGCTGGAGGACGTGCTCGGCCGCAGGCTCGCGCTCCCGCCGGGCGCCGAGGTGCTGGACGCGGGCGCCGGGGCGGGCGTGGTGGCGCGGGCGATGGCGGTGCGGTTCGGGCTCGCGGTCACCGGCGTCGACCTGCTGGACTTCCACGTCGACGAGGCGAACCGGCTGAGCGCCCGCGCGGGACTGTCCGACCGCACCACCTTCTCGTGCGGCGACTACCACCGACTCCCGTTCCGCGACGGCACGTTCGACGGCGCGTACTCGATGGAGACGCTCGTCCACTCCTACGACCCGCCGCGCGCCCTCGCCGAGCTCCACCGGGTGCTGCGCCCGGGCGGGCGGCTGGTGCTGCTCGGTCCGATGAGCACCGTCCCGCTGGACGAAATGGCGCCGGACGCACGGGCGTTGCTCGAACCCTACCTGGACGCGATGGTGATGACGGGCGCCAAGGTCTACCACGCCCGCAACCTCCCGCTCCTGCTCGCCGAGGCAGGGTTCCAGGTCGAGGAGGCGCTGGACGCGACGCCGTACTACACGCCGACGACGGAGGCCGTGTACGCGTACTTCCGGCTTCCGTGGGCGGTGCTGCGCCGGTTCGGCGATCCGGCGCGCTGGCTCAACCTCCGTTCCACGGTGGAGATGTACGCCGTGCGGGCATACGTCGCCTGGTACGTCCACACCGCCGTCAAGCCGAATGCCGTCAAGCCGCTCTCCCCCGCTTCCGCCGCCGAGCCCCCGAGGTGAACCGCATGACGAACGCCGCCCCACTGCCGTACCCGAGCGGCTGGTTCTGCGTCGGCCTCGCCCGGGACGTCCCGCCCGGCCGGGTGCGGACGGCCCGCCTGATGGGCGAGGACGTGGTGCTGTACCGCACCCGGCGCGGCACGCTGCGCGCGGTGGGCCCGCACTGCCCGCACCTGGGCGCGCACTTCGGGGCGGGCGGGACCGTCCGGGGCGAGGACCTGGTCTGCCCGTTCCACGGCTTCGCGTTCGGGCCGGACGGCTCGTGCACGGGCGCGCCGGACGGCACCCGGCTGCGGGCGGGCCTGACGCACAACCACCTCGCCGAGCGGGACGGCATCCTGTACGTCTGGCGGGGGATCGCCGACGAACCGCCCACGTGGGAACTCCCACCGCCGGTCGGGGCGGTGCCGCTCGCGTGGTGGCGCGGGGAGGTGCTGTCGCACCCGCAGGAAGTGGCGGAGAACAGCGTCGACTTCCGGCACACCGCCGTCCTGCACGGCCTGGACACCCGGGAGACCGCCCCGCCGGAGATCGCCGGCCCGCTGTTCACCGTCCACCAGCGCACGACCACCCGCTTCCTGGGCCTCGGCGCGGTCAGCCTGGAGCAGCCGGTCACGCTGGCCGGGCTCGGCTCGATCCAGGTGGTGGCGGAACTGCCGGGACTGGGCCGCCGGCTGCGGGTGTGGGTGCTGTCCACGCCGGTCGCGCCGTGGCGGACGGCGGTGCTGATCGCCGTGGCGGTCGGCCGGCCGGCACCGGGGGTGCCGAGGGTGCCCGGGGTGCCGGGGGCGCCGGGGGTGCTCGCCTCGGCGGCGGACCGGGCGGCGGACCGGGCGGCGGCGTGGGTGGCGCTGCGGGGCACCGTGCGCGTCGTCAAGCAGGACCGCCCGGTGCTCGCCCACAAGCGCTACCTGGCGCAGCCGCGCCTGGTCCCCGGGGAACGCTCGATCGGGCTGCTCCGGCGCTGGGCGCGGCAGTTCTACGGCGAGGAGATCGGCGGAGCGGTCCGGCCCGAGCCGTTCGCCGACGGGGCGCCGACGGAGGGGGCGCTGGCGGACTGACGGGTCGACGGACCAGCGCCTCCGCCGCTCAGCTCCGCGCCGCCTTCCCGTCCGCCGCGAGCGCGACCAGGCCCTTGTCCGTCGGCCCGTAGACCCTTCCGCCGCCCGCCCAGAACGGCACCAGGGCGGTCGTCTCGGTGCTCGGCGTGAAGTCGAAACTCCACCGGGCGTCGCCGGTGTCCGGGTCGAGCGCCCACACCTGTCCGTGCGCCCACACGTACACGTTGCCGTCCGCGCAGAACACCTCGATCCGGTTGACCGAGCCGATCGGCAGCGACCCCGACCAACGGACCGCGCCGCTCTTCGCGTCGAAGGCCTGCACGACCACCGCCGGTCCCTCGAACTGCGACGCGGCCGCGTAGACGGCGGTGCCGTCCGGACTCGCCGCCGCGGCCTGGAAGACCGGCCGGCCGGGCGACTGCCACGCCACCGCGCCGCCCTCCGGGTCGAGGGCGTAGAGGTGGTCGGTGAGGAACAGGAACCGGCCGCCGGCCGAAGCGTGCGGGCCGTCGGAGAAGGCGGGGAGGGTGGTGAGCGAGGTGATCGTGGTCCCGGCTCCGGGGGCGGGCTGCTCCCACACCGTCTTCCCGGCGGCGGTGGTGTCGAGCGCGGTCAGCTTGGAGATCGTGCGGTCGGCGGTGGCGGTGTTGTACAGCACGCGGGTGCCGGAGGACGGCACCAGGAGCCGCCCGTACACCGGCTGGGTGTGGGGGTAGGTGGTCTCCCAGCGGACCGCCTGCGTCGCCGGGTCGATCGCCTGGACGAAGGTGGCCTGCTGGTACTGCGGCGGCGCCGGCGGGGCGACATGGGTGACGGTCCCGTCCCCGTGGACGTACAGGACCCCGTCGAGCAGGCCCGCGAGCGAGACGTTCGTGAGGCCGACGGCCTTCCGGGTGATCGACCAGGCGACGGTGCCGGTGGCGAGGTCGACGGCCTTGATCGCGTAGTTGAGGTTGAGGGGGTCGGTCAGGCTCACGAACCCGCCGGCGTAGGCCTTGCCGCCGCCGACCACCAACGCGCCGGAGCCGAGCCCGGTCCACGAACGGGCCATCTGGTTCGACAGCGGGCCCCAGAGGGGACGGCCGGACTGGTCGAAGGCGCGGACGCCGGTCATCCCGGCGACCAGGACGGTGCCGCCCTCACCGGCCAACTGGATCGCGGGCTCGTCGAGTTGGGCGGTCCAGAGGGGGGTGGCGGCGGTCTTGGTGTCGATCGGGCGGGTGAGGTCGGTGGGGGCGGGGCGTCCGGGGGCGGCGGTCGAGGGCTTCGCTCCGTCGCCGGAGGCCCGGTCCGAGGAGGACGGGAGCGCGTAGTACAGTGCGGCGCCGCCCCCGGCCAACGCCACGGCTCCCCCGGCCAGGCCCAGGAGGAGCTTGCGGCGGGAGGGCCTGGGCTGATCGGTCGGCCCGGGAGCGGGCTCGGGCTGCGGGGGCGCCGCGGGCGGCGCCGTGGGCGGTGGCGGGACGGACGGCGCGAGCACAGCCGCCGCCCGCTCGATCTGCGTCACCAACGACGGGTGCAGCCAAGGACCTTGGGCCACCGCCCCCGCACCGCCCTGCGCGAGCGCGGCCACGACCTGCTCCGGCGTCGGACGGTCCGCCGGCTCCTTAGCCAGGCAGGCCGCGATCAGGAGCCGCAGCCCGCCGGGCACCGCCGACAGGTCGGGCTCCTCGCCCGCCACCTTCTGCAGCACCGCCAGCGGGTGCCCGCCGTCGAACGGCCCGCGCCCGCCGGAGGCCGCGTACACCAGCGTCGCGCCGAGCGAGAACACGTCGCTCGCCGGGCCCGCCGTCCGGCCCAGCGCCTGCTCCGGGGACATGTACGCGGGCGTGCCGAAGATCGCGCCCTCGGCGGTGAGCGCGGTGCCGTCGGCCGCCCGCGCGATGCCGAAGTCGATGACGTGCGGGCCGTCCAGCGCCAGCAGGACGTTGCTCGGCTTGAGGTCGCGGTGGGTGAGCCGGGCCGCGTGGATGGCGCGCAGCTCCTCGGCGATCCCGGCCGCGACGATGCGCAGCACGTGCTCGGGGAACGGCCCGACCAGCATCACCGCCTCGTCCAGGCCGATGCCCGGCACGAAGGCGGTCGCCAGCCACGGGACGGGCCCGTCCGGGTCGGCGTCCACGACCGGCGCGGTGAACGCCGACGACGCGGCGCGCGCGGCGGCGACCTCGCGCCGGAACCGGGCGTGGAAGCCCTGGTCCCCAGCGAGTTCGGGTCGCACCACCTTGACGGCGACCGTCCGTCCGCCCGCCGACCGGCCCAGGTACACGACGCCCATGCCGCCCGCCCCGAGCCGGCCGAGCAGCGCGTACGGGCCGATCCTGGGCGGGTCGGCGGGGTCCAGCTGCCGCATCATCGGGTTCCGTTCGGTTCGGGGGCGGGTTCGGGGGCGGAGGCGGGTTCGGGGGCGGGGGCGGGTTCGGGGGCGGGGTGGTCGTGCACGGTCGTGCTCACGCTCCGTTCGCGTGCAGGGCGGTCACCGTGGACGTGCTCGGGTCGGACACGCACAGCCGCCCGTCGCCGGCCGTCCAGGCCAGGGTGGTCGGGTCCTTGCCCTTCAACCCCGAGTACTTCCAGCGGGGTTTGCCGTCCGCCGGGTCGAGCGCCCACAGGACGGTGTCCGGGCCCATCCGGTAGAGGTTGCCGTCGGCGAGCAGGAGGCGGGCGCCCAGGTACGCGGCGTCCGGCGGGTCGGGCGGCAGCGGGGTGCGGTGGCGGGGGCGGCCGTTGCCGGTGTCGAGGGCGGCGACCGAGACGCCTCCGTCCGCGTCCTTCATCAGGCAGTGCACCGTGCCGCCGTCCGCCGAGGCCGCGAAGCCGTCGCCGCGCAGGGAGGCGCCGATGACGCCGTCCGTCGTCCACGTCGGGTTGCCGGTGGCCGGGTCGAGGGCGGTCAGGGTGCCCCGGACGGCGTCGGGCACGAGGTAGTGGCCGCCCGCGGCGGTCAGGCCGAGGGAGGGCATCCTCCGCTCCCACGCGACCTCGCCCTTGGCGTCCAGCATCTTCAGGGTGTCCTGGGTGCTCAGCGCCGCGTGGTCGTCGCCGGGCAGGAGCGCGAGTTCGAGCAGCTGCGCCTGGTCGCCGTGCAACCAGGCGGTACGGCGGCCGGCCAGGTCCACCGCCCACACGTGGAAGCCGGTGTCCGCGATCCCCCGGTCCGCGCCGTCGCCGAGGCCGATCAGGTAGGCCCGGCCGGCGCGGACCCCGGCGAACAGCAGCTCGCCCACGGCGTGCGGGTGGTCCTGCTGGAGCCGCCAGTCGATCGAACCGTCGGCCGGGTTCACGCTCACCAGCTCGCTCCTCGGCGCGGCTCCGACCATCGCCATTCCGACGGTGTAGAGGCGGTCACCGCCCAGGGCCGAGAAGTTCCGGGGCATGCCGCCCATCGCGTAGCCGGCGTCCGCCGTCCACTTGGTGTGCCCGGCGTCGTCCACGCCCCAGATGTGGCCGAGCCCGATGCAGGCCGTCACGCCGGGAGCGGAGAGGAGTTGGGGGCAGGCGGACGGCAGGTTCACCTTCCAGGCGAGGGACGCCTCGGGGACGGAGGCGACGGCGGGGCGGGTGGTCGTGGCGCCCGTGGTGGCGGCGGCTCCGGGCGGCGCGTGGACGTCGCGGACGTCCTGCTCGTGGACGTCCTGCTCGCGGAGGAGAGCGACGGTCGTGGCCGCGCCCGCTGCGGTGAGCACGCCGCCGCCGATGGCCAGCAGGACGCGACGGCGCGGGAGCCGGCGACGCGGGGGTTGGCGGGGTGGGGCGTCGGACGGGGGCGGCGTGTATGCCGGGGGCAGGTATGCCGGCGGCGGGTATGCCGGTGGCTCCGGGGACTCCGGTCTCTCCGATGGCTCGGGTGCCGCGGTGAGGACGCCCCGCACCGCGAGCACGTCCGCCGTGACGGCCTGCGGGAGCCAGCCGCCCGCCGTGTCGGGACGGCCGATCCGCTCGACCAGGTCGACGAGCTGCCGCGGGGCCGGCCGGTGCACCGGGTTCTTCGCGAGGCAGGCGCCCACCAGGTACCGGAGGCCGTCCGGCAGACCGCTCAGGTCCGGCTCGGTGTTGACCACGCGGAACAGCACGGCCGCAGCGGCACCCTCGCCGAACAGGTGCCGTCCGAGCGCCGCGTACGCGACCGTCGACCCGAGCGCGAACACGTCGCTCGCCGGGGCGAGCGGCTCGCCCAGTGCCTGCTCCGGTGACATGTACGGCGCCGAACCGATCACCGAACCGGTCGTCGTCAGCCCGGTGCCGTCGGCGGCGCGCGAGATGCCGAAGTCGATGACGTGCGGACCGTCCAGCGCCAGCAGCACGTTGCCGGGCTTGAGGTCCCGGTGGATCAGCCCGGCGCGGTGCACCTCGTGCAAGGCCTCGGCGAGCCCGGCGGCCAGCGTGCGGACCGTCCCCTCGGGTAACGGGCCGTGCCGCACCACCGCGTCCTGCAGCGGGACGCCCACGACGAAGGCCGTGGCCATCCAGGGGGTGACGGCCTCCGGGTCGGCGTCGACGACGGGCGCGGTGAACGCCCCCGACACCCGGCGCGCCGCCGCGACCTCCTGCCGGAACCGCGCGCGGAAGCCCGGGTCCCCGGCCAGCTCCGGCCGCACGACCTTGACGGCCACGGTCCGCCCACCGGCCGACCGGCCCAGGTACACGGCCCCCATGCCACCGGCCCCGAGCCGTCCGACCAATGCGTACGGCCCGACCTGTCGCGGATCCGCAGGCCCGAGTTGCTCCACCGTCTCCCCCTCCCCGCGAGCCCTCAAAGGCTAGGGCCAACCGCGGTGCGGTGACAGTGGATCATCCGGGTTTTATCGACCCGGCACTGCCCGGCACCCACCCCGGTGGCGGAGCCGCCAAACTCTCCCACACCGGATCCACCACCCCCGGCACCGCCCGCCCGGCCGCCCACCAGAGCCGCACCAACTCGGCATAGATCGGCACCCCGGCGGCGTCCCGCAGAATCGTTTCCTCGCCCATCGATGCAACACAATCACTCACGCCCCGCCCAACGCCCCCACCCCACCGGAGACACGCCCCCACCACCCCTTCACCCCGAATCCCCACCCCACTTCGCACAGAAAGTCGACCCAGCCGACTTCCTGTGCGCCCACCCCCAACCGCCCTCCCCTACAACGCCCTACGAGCCACCCCTGCAACAGGAAGTCGGCGAGCTCGACTTCCCGTGCGCTCACGCGAGGGCCAACCGGAGCCGCCACGCCCGCACAGAAAGTCGGCGAGCCCGACTTCTCACGCACCACTCACTCACTCGGAGACCCCACCCCACACGCCACCCACCAGCCGACACACAGAAAGTCGACGTGGCCGACTTCTTGCACACTCACCCTCGAAATCCACCTCAAGCCCGCACACGAGGTCGACCAACCCGACTTCTCACACACCCACTCACTCACTCGAAACTCCACCCTGCACACCACCCAGCAGCCAATACACGAGAAGTCGGCAGGCCCGACTTCTCGCGCGGGCTGCACAAGAGTTGGGGCGTTGGGATTGGTGCGTCAAAAGTCGGGTCGACCGACTTCCCATGCGGGTTGGGTGCGCCGCCCGTACAAGCCAGCGGGCGAGGAAGGCGCCAGCTGCGTACAGGAAGTCGAGCAGACCGACTTCCCGCGCGGGACCGGCGCGAGGGGCGGTGGGTGCCAAGGAATCACTAGCGCTGGTTCGTCAGCGGCCTGAGGGATGACTCCGCCAACGCCAGCCGGCGAGCCTCGCACAAGAGGCGGTCGGCGGGCGAGCGCGCAGGAAGTCGAGCAGACCGACTTCTCGTGCGGGGCCAGCCGACGCCTGGCATCCGGCTCAGTGCACCCCCAAAGCACAGGGATCGCCGCTGCATAGGAAGTCGGGCGGGCCGACTTCTCACGTAGGTGCTGGCATGCGAAGAGTAGCGCCGTCAGATGGTGCGTTAGCGAACGATGTGGACGCCGATGCGCAAAGAGTCGGGCGGGCCGACTCCTCGCGCAGGCGCTGCAACGCGACGAGCAGCGCCGGCGGCCGCCGCGTGCGGGTGCACGAAGGGGTCGCCAATGCGCAGGAAGTCGAGCTGGCCGACTTCTCGTGCGCAGCTCGATGGGCGGAATAACGCAGGGGACGGTGGTGCACAGGGTCGGACGGGCCGACTTCCCGCGCGGGCGCTGCGGCGCGACGAGCAGCACCGGCGGGCGCCGCGCGCGGGTGCACGAAGGGGTCGCCGATGCGCAGGAAGTCGAGCTGGCCGACTTCCTGCGTGTGGCCGCCGGGTGGGGCGGCGATGCTCAGGAAGTCAGGCGGGCCGACTTCTCGCGCGGGTGCTGGGGTGCGACGAGCAGCGCCGGCGGGCGCCGCGTGCGGGTGGACGAAGGGGGCGGCGATGCGCAAAAAGTCGGGCGGGGCGACTTCCTGTGCGTGGTCGGTGGGTGGGGCGGCGATGTGCAGGACGTCGGGTGGGGTGAGGTGGGGTTAGGGCTTGGAGCGGGCGGCGGCGAGGAGGGCTGGGACGGTGGCCAGCTTTACGCGGGGGCGGCCTTCGGCTTCGCCTCGGGTGCGTTCGGCGCGGTCCACGGCTCGTAGTTCCTTCAGGCCCACCGTGTCGGGGCGCCGGGAGCGGATGAGGTGGTCGAGGTCCTTGCGGGTGGCGGCCGGGGTGGGGAGGGTGCGGGCGGTGGCGTCGTCGAGGAGGGCGTCGACGGTTTCGCGGGCGCAGGCGCGGTTGGCGCCGATGCCGCCGGACGGGCCGCGTTTGGCCCAGCCGACGACGTAGGTGCCGGGGAGGCCGTCGACGCGGCCGCCGTGGTGGGCGACGGTCTCCGTCGTCTCGTCGAACGGGAGGCCGGGGATCGGGACGCCCCGGTGGCCGATGGAGCGCACGACCAGGCCGGCCCGGATCACCTCCTGCTCCCCCGTGGCCCGCCGGACCGCGACCCCCGTCACTCCCCCGTCGTCCCCGGTCAGAGCCGTGGGGGTGGAGAAGAAGCGGAGCACCAAGCGGCGAGCCCCCTCGGGCTCCGCCGAGCCGTCGAAGCGCACCAGCGGCAGCCCGTCCAGCAGAGGCGCGGGGGCGGACCCGGACGAGTCCACCACCACCTCCACTCCGGGCAGTTGGCGCAGCGCGAGGAACTCCGACCGCGTCCACGCCGCCTCCGCCGGCCCGCGCCGCGCGACCAGGACGACCTCCCGCACCCGGCTGCCGCGCAGGGCGGCGAGCGCGTGGTCGGCGATGTCGGTGGTGGCGAGCCGGTCGGGGTCGGTGAGCAGGATGCGCGCGATGTCGACGGCGACGTTCCCGTTGCCGATCACGACGACCCGACCGCACGAGGACGAAGACAGCGTCACCGCGTCGGCCGGCACGGTCGGTTCGGCGTTGTACCAGCGCACGAAGGTGGTGGCGGGGAGGCTGCCGGGCAGGTCCTCGCCGGGTATGCCGAGCCGCCGGTCGGCCGCCGCGCCGACGGCGTAGACCACCGCGTGGTGGTGGGCGGCGAGTTCGTCGTGGGTGAGGTCCGTGCCGGCCTCGACGTTGAGGTACATCCGCAGCCGCGGGTCGTGGAAGACGCCGGCGAAGCTCTCGGCGATGCGCTTGGTCGACTGGTGGTCGGGGGCGACGCCGTGCCGCAGGAGGCCGCCGGCGACGGGCAGCCGGTCGATCATGGTGATCTCGGCGCCGGTGGTGCGCAGCAGTTCCTGCGCGGTGTACCCGGCGGAGGGCCCGGTGCCGACGACGGCGACCCGCAGCGGCCCGAGCCCGTCGGGCAGGCTGCGGGGGAAGGTGGGCGCGCCCCACGCGTGGTCGTTGGGGTGGTCGCGGTACCAGTCCCGGTTGAGGTCGCCGTACACGGTGTCGGGCCCGCGGAGCCGGTCGACGGGGAAGACGGCGTCGACCGGGCAGGCGTCCGCGCACGCGCCGCAGTCGATGCACGCCGCCGGGTCGATGTACAGCATGTCGGTCGTGCCGAACTCCGGTTCGTCCGGGGTCGGGTGGATGCAGTTGACCGGGCAGACGGACACGCAGGAGGCGTCGTTGCAGCAGGTGCGGGTGATCGCGTAGGCCATGGCCGGGGGTGGGTCCTCACTGAGTGGGGGGGAGGAGGGGGAGGTCAGAGCATGTCGATGCGCCGGTAGATGGCCGCGGAGCGCTGCGTGAGGAGCCCGGTCTCGGCGAGGAAGGCCATCAGGTGCCGGGAGCTGGTGCGCATCATGGCCTTGCGGTGCTCGTTGCCCCGGACTTCGGCGAGGGCCCGCGCGACGTCGAGTCCGGTGGCCTTGTACACCCCGGGGTGCACCATGCTGGTGACGATGACGTACGCGCCCATGGCGATGCCCGTCGCGGAGGTGCGCCGCCGGGCGGGGCCGGCGTGCCGCATGCGTTCGCGGATCTCCTGGCGGGCGAACTTCATGTGCCGGGATTCCTCGACGACGTGGATGCGGGAGGTGCCGCGGACGATGTCGAGGACGTTCTCGCCGCGCATCCAGTCGCGCTGCATGACGTCGAGCACCTCCTCGGCCACGAGGATGCCGCCGTAGGCGAGTTCGCCCTTCGCGAGGGATTTGAAGGCGCGGCCGGCGTTGGCGACCACCTTGTTCGGCCGGTACGCGGGCACGCCCATCTTCTGGCAGGCGCGCGCGAACATGATCGAGTGCCGGCACTCGTCGGCGATCTCGGTGAGCGCGAACTGGAACTCGGAGCTGGCCGGGTTCTTGAGGTACTGATCGCGGAGCACCATCTGCTGGAGGATCATCTCGAACCAGATGCCGGTGTTCATGATCGAGCAGACCTCGTGCCGGGTGAGGGTCACGCGCTGCTGCTCGGTCATCTCGTCCCAGAGGCGGGTGCCGTAGAGCGTGCTCCACTCCGGATTGAGGCCGTAGTGCTCGTCGGGGAGGGGGGCGTCCCAGTCGATCTCGGTCGACGGGTCGTACGAGAGCATGGCGGCCGAGTCCAGCAGCCGTTTCGAGACGTCGTCGTCGGCAACGGTGTGCTGGTCGTTCCTCCGCCGCGCCGCCGGGTCGGTGAGAGCCATGGCTGCCTCCAGGTGCCTGCTCCTGCGGGTTCCCGCTGACCCGCTTATTAGACGGACAGTACAATAAGAGCCCGCCGCCGAGAACCCCCCGCGCGACGGGCCGGATCAAAGAAACGCGGGCCGTCTCAAAGAAACGCGGGCCGCCTCAAAGAACCGAAGCCCTACCGCAGCGCCTTCCGCAGCGCCTCCGCCGCCTCCGCCGTCGCCTCGCGGAACCGGTGCCCGATCCCGATGTAGTTGGCGTACCCGTGGATCAGGTCAGGCTGCCGGCTCAGCTCCACCTCGACCCCCGCCGCCCGCAGCGCCTCCGCGTACGCCTCGCCCTCGTCGCGCAGCGGGTCGTAGCCGGCCGTGCCGACGTACGCGGGCGGCAGGCCGGTGAGGTCGGCGGCGCGCAGCGGTGAGACGCCCGGGTCGGCGCGGTCGACCGGCTCGGGGGCGTAGCGGTCCGCGAACCAGTCCATGTCGGCGCTGGTGAGGAAGAAGCCGTCGGCGAAGAGGTCCCGGGACGGCCGCCGGACGGACGCGTCCGTCGCCGGGTACAGCAGCAGCTGGAAGACGGGCGCGGGCCCGCCCCGGCGCACGGCCCGCTGCGCGGCGACGGCGGCGAGGTTGCCGCCCGCGCTGTCGCCGCCGACAGCTATCCGTGCCGGGTCCGCGCCGAGGTCGCCCGCCTTGGCGAGGGCGAAGTCGACGGCGGCGAGGGCGTCGTCGGCCGCCGCCGGGTACGCGTGCTCGGGCGCCAGGCGGTACTCCACCGACAGCACCCGCACCCCGGCCCGCTGGGCCAGGAACCGCGAGACGTGGTCGTGGCTCGCCCGGGAGCCCACCACCCAGCCGCCGCCGTGGAAGTACACGAGCAGCCCGGACCGCTCCCCCAGCCCGGCCGGACTGTACAGCGTCGCCGCCAACTCGCCGCCGCCGGAGGGGATTCCGACCTCCCGGACGGCCACCGGCCCGATCGTCGGCCCGCCCACCAGATACCGCGCGTACTCCATCGCCGTCCGCGAGGGCCCGACCCCGCCCGGCAGGACGAGGGCCGCCTTCGACAGCCGCTGCAGCTTGAGGATCAGCTGCGCGTCCAGGGCGAGCGTCTGCCCGTCCCGCACGACCGGCGCCCCCACGATCGCCCGCCGCACCCCCTCCGGCAGCGCGAACGCGCCCCGGACGACGGCGGCCTGGATCCGGACGGGGAATGGAATCGACATCGCTGCCTCCTGGGGGGCTCTCCTGGGGAGCCCCCATGATGGGGCCGCCCGCCGGTCGGGGGAACCCCGCCTCGACGCCCGCTCAAGGCGGTCGCGAGCCGGCACGGCGGGCACCCGGGCGGCACCGTCAGCCCACCTTCCGGATCACCTCCGGCGCGGAACCCGTGTCGTTGCTCGGGTTCGAGGCATCCCGCTGCCCTTGGAATCCCACGTAGAGCGGCTGGACGCTCTCCGGCACGAGGTAGATCTCACACGTGACGGTCCTGCCGTCGGTGAGGTGCATTTCGTCGTCCGAAGGCGCCTGACACGGCGCGAACTTGACGCCCCAGGACGGAGCGAAGAAGTACGCCCGCTTCGGTCGGCACCGTGCAGGAGCAACGTCCTCGACGGCCGTCTCACCCGGGAGGCGGCGGACGAGTGGGCCGTGCAGCAGATGCACCTGACCGAGGACGACACCGACGAGTCGGCCGCCCGGGCCCTCGCCCTGCTCGCCGGGATCGACCTGCGCCACAGCCCCGGAGCCCCCTACCTGCACAGCGACGAGCAGGTCAGCGGCCGGCTCGACGAGCTCCGGGCCCGCCGGGCGACGTCATGACGCCACCCGGCCGGCCCGCTCCGCGAGGTACCGCCGCTCGGGCGCGCTGACCGTACGGGCCGCGGCCTCGCGGTAGGCGGCGGCAGCCTCCGCCGACTGCCCCAACAGCTCCAGCAGCTCCAGCAGATGCCCGCGCACCGCGAAGGGCCGGTGGTGGCGCGGCGGCCGCCGGTCCGCCTCCAGCTCCGAGAGCAGCGCGAGTCCGGCGGCCGGCCCGTGCACCATGGCCACCGCCACCACCGGCCGGCGAGAAATGTCGGCACCGGCCGTGGTCAGTGGGGATTGGTAGGTTCCCGCGCATGGCTGACTTCACCAATCGCCGCCCGGTCACGTCGGCGGACTCGCTCACCCCGCTCCACGCGGCGCAGGTCGCCCTGAGCGGCAGGCTCTACGACGGCGAGGACCTGCCCGCCGAGCGGCGGCTGTCCGCGGACGTGGACGGGGACGCGGACGGCGACGCGGACGGGAACGACGACGACGAGGGCGTGCTGCACTTCTGCGAGCTCTGGGACGTGGTGGCCGACGGAGTACCGCGCTACGAGGCCTGGTTCTACCAGGTGGACAGCGGTTCGATCTTCCTGGCCGGGACGACGGAGGTGGTCGCGGAGGTCATCCAGTGCGGGCTGGAGTGCCCCGACCCCGAGCGGCGGCTGGAGCTCGGCGCGGCGATGGTCCGGGCCGGCCTGCTGCCCGCCTCGGACTCGGCCTACCGGGAGTTCCGCGAGGCGGCGGCGATGTGAGAAAAAAAGGCCGGTGGGGGGGGCGGGCGGGGGGGCGGGCGCCCCCCCCCCGCCGCCCCCGCCGGGCGGGCGCGC
>NZ_JBHWGD010000054.1:23224-62601 GCF_042733235.1 Kitasatospora sp. NPDC059722 | reverse complement strand
CCGGGCCCGGCACACCCCCACCCGCCGGCCTAACCCGGGCTCCCCCCCCCCCCCCCCCGGCCCGGCCCCGTCCGGGGCCGGCCCCGGGGCTTCTGCCTGCCCGGACCGTCCGGACAGACCGGCCGGGTCCGGACACGCGAAAGGGACCCTGGATCCCAGGGTCCCTTTTCGCGTCCTCCCGCCGGGGCGGGAGAGAGGGTCAGGCGCTCTTGCGGGTGTCACGCGGGTGAACCGCGAGGTTCATCCCGCCGGAGCGGAGCACCGCCAGCCGCTCGGCCAGCACCTCCTCCAGCTCCTCGCGCGTACGGCGCTCCATCAGCATGTCCCAATGGGTGCGCGTCGGCTTGGTCTTCTTCTCCTCCGGCTCGTCGCCGTCGAGAAGTGTCGCCTCCTGGCCACAGAAGCGGCATTCCCAGGTCTGGGGGATCTCCGCCTCGACCGAGAAAGGAACCTCGAAACGGTGTCCGTTCTGACATGCGTACTCGACGGTCTGGCGGGGAGCCAGATCGATACCACGGTCGGTCTCGTAGCTAGTGGCCCCGAGTCGCGTGCCGCGGAGAGCTCGCTCGCTCATGAATCGTGCCTCCCGGGCTTATGGCCCACAGGACTAGTGGTCGCTGTTCTTCGTCGTTCGGTCAACGCTCGGCTTCCGACGAAGATTCCCGTCCCGGGACATGCGTCGTCTGTCGTGCCGCCCCTGTTTGTACCCACCGGCGCCCGATTTGTCACATCTGGCCGGTGATATCACCCCAGGTGTCACCTATTTCACATCTGGTGATCGTGCGGCCTTTCTGTCACGAGCGTACCGGGACGGGATTCGGAAGCCGTCGGCGCCCCCGGTTCCGTGCGGTCAGGAGATCGGACGGGAACGGATCATCGGCTCGCCCTTGCCGAGGTCCACGGGCCGGACGGCGGGCGCCGGCTCGGCGGGGCGGACCAGCGGCGGCTGCTCGGGGCGCGGCGGTGCGTCGGCCGCTGCCTCGGTGCGGGTGTCGCGGTGCGGCAGCAGGGCGATCACGGCGTCCCGCAGGGCGGCCGGGGCCTCGTCGTCCAGCGGGTCGACGGTGGCGGGCACCTGGAGCCGGACCGGGACGCCGTTGCCGATGCGGGCGTAGCCGCGGCCGATCGGGGCGTGCGCGGCGGGCACGATGTCGAGCGGGGCGCCGAGCGCGAGGTGGCCCTCCTCGGGGCCGGCCGGGCCGAGCAGGACGCGGGCCCTGGTGGTGGTCCGGACGGTGGGGGTGAGCCGGTCCCTGGCCTCGACGTCGTCGGCGATCACGACGGTGACGCGGGCGGCGCGGCCGTGCCGCAGCGGGAGCTCCAGGAGGTCCTGGGGGTCGGGGCGGCCCTCGGCATGGGCGAGCTCGCTGAGCTCGGTCGGGTGGTCGAGCAGCAGCCACAGCGGCCGGGTGACGTCCTCCGGCGGGGCGCTGCCGGTGTGCCGGGCGGTGTTGAGCGCGGCGAGCCGCCGGTCGGTCTCCTGGGCGGCCCACTCCAGGGCGGCGAGCGCGCCGTGCAGGCTGGTCTCGACGGTGTGCACGCCGGGCCGGTTGACCAGGCACGCGTGCTCGCCGGTGCCCGCGCCGTCGATCACCACGAGGTCGGCGTACGGGAGGGCCTGGAGCGCGATCGAGCGGACCAGGCTGGAGGTGCCGTACCCGGCGACGCCGAGCGCGAGCAGGTGGGGTTCGCCCGAGCGCGGCCCGGTGCGCCAGATCACCGGCGGCTGCTGCGTCACGGCGCCGCCCTGGCCGACCGGGATGGTGCGGGCGGTGCCGTCCTCGTCGGTGAAGCCCAGCACGATCTCGCCGGGGGCGGCGACGAAGCGCTGGGCGACGATGTCGGTGGGCAGCGGGCTCATCGCGGAGATCCGCAGCTTGTTGGACTCCTCGTCCCAGTCGAAGCGGTACTCGCGGGCCCGCCCGGCCTTGCCCTGCACGACCTGCTCGATCCGGGCCCGGGCGGCCGGCTCGGTGTCGGTGAAGTACGCCGGATAGGTGAGCTCCAGGCGGGAGAGCCGGCCCTCGCCGTCGAACTCCCAGGAGCCGAAGGCGCTCTTGTAGCTCCCCTCGAAGTGGTACAGCGGGTTGGCGTCCTCGGGGCCGCAGAGGTAGGGCGTCAGCGCGGAGTAGAGCGCCGCGAGCTTGACGTCGGCGACGTCGGGCGCGGGCGGGGCGGGCGGCGCCTTGGGGGCCCGTCCGGCCCACGCGGCGCTGGCCATGAGCGCGATCAGGGCGAACAGCAGGCCGTGCGGCAGCAGGTAGATGCCGACGAGCATCGCGGCGGACAGGAACAGCGTCGGGCCGCGGCGCTCCTTGGGGGTGGCCTGCCAGCGGTCCTTGGCCCAGCCGGTGTGGTGACGCAGGCCGCGGCCGATGACGGTGAGCGGGGCGAACATGTCGGAGGCGTGGTCCCCGGCGGTCCGGGCGATCTCACGGCCCTTGCCGAGGTGGCGGTGGAGCGACATTCCTTGACTCCCCGGGCGGTCGGGACGGGTGGGGGGTGAAGCGGATGGAGCTGGGACTGTCGTCGTACGACGGGGCCCGGGGCGGTGGGATCCGCGCCCGGGCCCGTACGGGGGAGTGGCGGCGCTAGAACCTGAGGCCGCCGAGCAGGCTGGCGAGGCTCGCGCCGCCCGCGGTGATGCTCGGTGCGATCGAGGAGCCGGCGACGTAGAAGCCGAAGAGCGCGCAGACGATCGCGTGGGAGACCTTTAGTCCGTCCCGGCGGAAGAACAGAAAGGCGATGGTGCCGAACAGGACGATGCCGGAAATCGAGAGGATCACGTTCTGCTCCTCGGGGAGGGGGACAGGGACAGTGTCACTGAAAGTGCCCTAATCGTGACAAAAAGTAATAGATGATGGAACGGTGCAAATGGGTGGTTTCACCGTTCAATACCGCCGTGGGGCTCGGGCGGAGGTATGCGAACCGGCCCGGGTCGGGGCCGTGCGGCGCTCTGTTGCGGTGCGGCGAGGCATTCCCGGCGGGTGGGCGGGAAGTTTCCGGGGGGTCCCGGAAGTTCGCTCGAACGGCTGCGCAACCGATCCGTCGGCGTGTCGTTTCCGGTGGAGCCCGCATCCGCCATCCGGACGCGTGCTGGCCCGGGCGTCCGCCCGGCGGCTACGGTGCGGTACGCGCGGCCGGCACCGCCACCGAGCACGAACCGACCGCGAACCGACCGCGAATCGACCACGAGAGGCCGCCCGCCATGACCGACGCCGCCAGCCCGCAGCCCGCCGACGCCCCCGACGCCGAGGTGATCGCGCTCGCCGGGAAGCTCTTCGACGCCGCCCGGGCCGGGGACACCGCCGCCCTGACCGCCGCCGTCGACGCGGGCGTCTCCGCGAACCTGACCAACGGCAGCGGCGACACGCTGCTCATGCTCGCCGCCTACCACGCCCACGCCGGTACGGTCGCCGCCCTGGTCGAGCGCGGCGCCGACCCGAACCGCGCCAACGACAAGGGCCAGACCCCGCTCGCGGGCGCCGTCTTCAAGGGTGCGGTGGACGTCGTCGACGCCCTGCTGGCCGCCGGCGCCGACCCGAAGGCCGGCTTCCCGTCCGCCGTCGACGCCGCCGCGATGTTCGGCAAGGCGGACCTCCTCGCCCGGTTCGAGGGCCGCTGAGTCCAGGCCGCGCCCCAGGTCGTAGGCTTTTCGACCATGGAGAGCAGCGCGACAGAGAGCACGTCGGCCGGGGCCGCCGGCACCGTCGAGTACCGGGCCACCGGCTACGGCCACCCCGACGCCCAGGCCCTGTCGGCCGAGGTGCAGCAGGAGTACGTCCGCCGCTACGGCGACCCGGACGAGACCGTGCTGCACCCCGACGACTTCGAGGCGCCGGCCGGACTGTTCCTGATCGCCTACCTGGACGGCCGGCCGGTCGCCTGCGGCGGGTGGCGGGCCAAGCAGGCCGGCCCGCACGGGCTGCGCGACGGTGACGCCGAGCTGAAGCGGATGTTCGTCGTCCCGGGCGCCCGCGGGCGCGGCCTCGCCAGGGGCGTGCTGCGCCGGCTGGAGCAGACCGCCGCCGAGGCCGGCCGCACGCGCTTCGTCCTGGAGACCGGCACCGAGCAGCCCGAGGCCGTCGCGCTGTACCACTCCGAGGGGTACGAGGCGATACGGAAGTTCGGGATCTACCGCGAGCACCCGCAGAGCATCTGCCTCGGCAAGGAGTTCACCTCCGCGTCCGACTGACGGACCGTCCGCCGGGTAGGCTCCGGGCGAGACCGGTCCGGGGCACGTTCAGGGGGACGGATGAGTCACCAACCGCCGGCGCCCGACCGGCTCCCCGCCCTGGCCGCGCCCGGCGGGGCGCTGGACCGGCTGGTCCGCGCCGGCGCGCGAGGAGTCGGGGCGGGGGCGGTCTGGGCCGTCGGCGACGCCGGCGGGACGGTCGGGCGGGGCGCCCACGGGCCGCTCGGGCAGGGCTCGTACGCGCGGCTCTCGCCCGGACCGGACACCCGGTACGACCTCGCGAGCCTCACCAAGATCGTCGCGCTCTGGCCGTGCGCCGGGGCGCTGTGGCAGGCCGGCCGCCTCCCGCTCGACGAACCCCTCGGGCACTACTGGCCGGACGCCGCGGGGCAGCCGGCCGGCGAGGTGACGGCCCGTCAACTGCTCGCCCACACTGCCGGATTGCTGCCACGGACGAACTTCGAGCGGCTCTACGGGCGCGACCTCGCGGCGATCCGCTCCGGCGTCATCGCCGCCCCGCTGCACCGCGCGCCCGGCACCGCCGTCGAGTACACCGACCGCGCCGCCGTGCTCCTCGGCCACCTCGTCGAACACCTCGACGGCGCCCCGCTCGACGAGCTCGCCGCCCGCCGGGCCTGGCGGCCGCTGGGCATGTCCGACACCCGCTACGGGCCGCTCGGCCCCGGCGACACCGCCCACACCGCGCCCACCGAGTACGACGAGACCCTCGGCGCCCACCTGCGCGGCGTCGTCCACGACCCGTCCGCCCGCCTCCTCGGCGGCGTCTCCGGCAACGCGGGCGCCT
Organism: Kitasatospora sp. NPDC059722; assembly: GCF_042733235.1. NCBI lineage: Bacteria > Bacillati > Actinomycetota > Actinomycetes > Kitasatosporales > Streptomycetaceae > Kitasatospora > Kitasatospora sp. NPDC059722. The sequence continues at coordinate 57,601 of NZ_JBHWGD010000054.1, read as the reverse complement.
TCTCGACCGCCCGCGACCTCGGCCGCTTCCTCACCGCCCTGCTCGACCCGCCACCCGGACTCTCCTGGGGCGAACCGTGGATCGCCGAGTCCCTGCGCGAACAGACCGGCGGGCTCGCCCCCGCCCGCGGCCTCTCCTGGCTCGTCGCCCCCGGCACCGACCCGGCCGACGGCACCTTCGTCCACTACGGGTTCACCGGCACCGGCATCTGGATCTCCCGCCGGCTCGGCCGCTGGGCGCTGCTGCTCACCAACAAGGTCCACTACGACCGCGAGGTCCAGCCGCTCACCGACCTGCGCAACGCCTTCCGGCGGGCCGTCTTCGGCTAGCGCCGTGCTGTTGGGCCCCCGCGCCACCCGATCGGGTGGATCTCGCACGAACCACCGCTCCCGGTACGGAACCTGGGGCAGAGTGGGCCACGACGGACGGGTGGTGGCGGAGGAGTCGCGATGACGGAGACCTGGCAGCTCTCGGAGGGGGAGTGGCTGGCGCGCATGGTGCGCGCGTACGTCGGCTGCAGCGTCCTGCTCACCGACGCCATGGGCAACGTCCTCCTCCTGAAGCCGATCTACCGCGCCCACTGGCTCTTCCCCGGCGGCGGCATGGACCCCGGCGAGGGCCCGGCCGAGTGCGCCGCCCGCGAACTGCGCGAGGAGACGGGGCTCGTGCTCGACGACGAACCGCGGCTGGTCGTCGTCGAGTGGCGCGACCCGATCCCCAAGCAGCGCGAACACGCCCACCCCGCCGTCCAGTTCATGTTCGACGGCGGGGTGCTCGACGCCGCCGCCGAAATCCGCTGCCAGGCCGAGGAGATCGCCGAGTACGGCTTCTTCACCCCGGCCCGGGCGGCCGCGCTGCTCCACCCGAACGCGGCACGGCGGCTCACCCGGGCCCTGGACGCCAGGCGCGCCGGGCTCACCGCGCTGCTCCACTCGACGGGCTACCTCGGCTGAACTCCGCCCGGCCGACCGTCAGACGAGAGTGCTCCAGTAGTACCAGAACCGGTTGAGGATCAGCAGCGCGATCACCGCCGCCCACAGCACCGGCAGCGCCCAGTGGTAGCGCGCCGCCTCCCGCACGACCGTCCGCAGCCGCGGGCCCGCCGGGATCACGCCCGAGCGCAGGTTGTGCAGCGTCGTGTACCAGAACAGCGCCACGACCGTCGCCCACACCACCATGCAGTACGGGCACAACGCGCCGATCTCGTACAGCGCCTGGTCGATCAGCCAGTGCACGAAGACCACGCCCAGGAACGTCCCCGCCTGGAGGCCCAGCCAGAACCAGCGGCGGTACGCGGCGCCTGCCAGCAGTCCCGCGCCGATCGCCGCCAGTGCGCCGAAGGCGGCCAGCCCGATCAGCGGGTTGGGGAAGCCGAACACCCCCGCCTGCTCGGTGCGCATCACCGAACCGCAGCTGATCACCGGGTTGATGTTGCAGGTCGGGACGTACGACGGGTTCTCCAGGATGCGGAGCTTGTCGAAGGTCAGGACGGCGGAGGCCGCCAGCCCGATCAGCCCGCCGAGGAGCAGGAGCAGCGAGAGCGCCCGGCCGGCGCCGATCGGGGCGCCGGCCGGGGCGGGGCCGGCGGCGGGGCGGGGCACGTGCACGGAGGTAGAGGCGGTCATGGCAGCACACTCCGGTGGCTGGGAAGGGTGCCGGCCCGGCCGGGGTTCGGCCGGGCCGGTGGAGCTCGCTACAGGCCGGCGGCCTGCTTGACCTGCGCCGTGAACTGGTCCGGAGTGGCCGGGTTCTGGCCCGAGAACAGCGTGACCGGCTTGCCGTCGACCTTCACCGTCGGCGTGCCCTGCACCCCGCTGTCGTTGAACGCGTTCGCGACCTTGGCCGCCCACGGCGCGTAGGTGCCGTCCTGGACGGCCTTGACGAAGGCGTCGGTCTTCAGGCCCGGCACCTGGTCGGCCAGTTCCAGGATCTTGTTGGTGTCGCCGAAGCTGTCGGTGCGCTCGTCGGGCTGGTTCTTGTAGAGCACGTCGTGGAAGGCCTTGAACTTGTCCACGCCCTCGTTCAGGGCGGCGCCGGCGGCGGCCAGCGCGGTGCGCGAGCCCTTGCCGCCGAGGGCCTTGTCCAGGAACGCGGCCAGGTGGAACTCGACCTTGATCTGGCCGTCCGCGGTGAGCTGCTTGACCGTCTCGCCGTTGGCCGCCTCGAAGTGCTTGCACACCGGGCAGCGGAAGTCCTCGTAGACCTCCATCGTGTGCGGGGCGTCGGCCTTGCCGTAGGTGATCACGGTGCCGTCCTGGCCGGAGGCGTTCGCGGGCACGACCAGCGGTGCCGAGGAGCCCGACCCGGCGGCCGTCTCCTTGTCCTTCTTGGCCGAGTTCACGGCGATCGCCCCGGCGCCCGCGATGGCGAGGACCACGACGGACGCGACGGCGATGACGATGCGCTGGCGGCGCTTGGCGGCCGCCTGCTCACGGCGCTGCGCCTCCTGGATCCGCTCGCGGGCGCTGATGCGCTGGGACTGCTTGCTGTTGGCCTGAGCCATGGGGGTCAACTCCTGTACGCGGCGCGCGGGTGCGCGCGGGATGCCTCGCTCGGGCGTGCCTCGGAGGGGCGTGCCTCGTTGGGCTGTACCTCGGAGGGCCGTGCCTCACTGGGGCGTGCCGAGGGGCGGGGTGGGTGAACGCGGGAGTCGTGCGCCGGGCCCGTGGCCGTGGGAACGGTGTCAGCAGGCCGGCGCGAAGGCCGGCGGGCCGCGCCGGGGCGCGGGGCTGAGGACGACGTCCTCGCGGCGGGGACGCTCGTGGTCGGACACCGGCAGCGGCACCCGCAGCACCGGGCGCACCGGGGCCGGGACCAGCAGCAGGAGCAGTGCCCGCAGCGGCGCGGCCACCGACTGGCTCAGGGCGCGCAGCGCCCGGGCCAGCCCGGTCAGGGCGGCATCGCCCAGCCGCAGCCAGGCGGACGCGGCCACCGCGATCATCAGGTGCACCAGCAGGACGAGGAGCTGGGTCGCGGCGGGCGCGAACGGTCCGTCGTGTCCGAGCGGCCCGGACAGCAGCGAGCCGTCCACCGAACCGCCGCCGCACACCAGCAGGTTCATGCCGCGCGCGGGCACGTGCTCGCTCAGGATCGGGCCACAGCCGGTCTGGCCGAGGTTGAACGTCGTGTTGAGCAGCAGCTCCACCGGCACCATCACGGCGGAGATGTGCAGCAGCCGCCGCTCCCCGCCGGCCAGCGCGGCCGACACCAGGAAGACGACGGCGGTCGCGGCGGCCACCAGCGTGAGGGGCAGCGGGCGACCCGTGATGACCACCTGGCCCAGCGCGGACAGCGGCACGGCGAGCGCGGTGAACACCGCGGCCCGCAGGGCCCTGGTCGCACGGGTGGACGTCATCACGTCCGGGAGTATGTCACGACCCTTACACCCGGCACGAGGGTGCGGGCCGGAACGGTGCCCCTCGGGAGGGGGTGGCGGGTCGTGCCGCGCGGTCGCCCGTGGTGGACGGAAGATGAACGCCCAGTAGACAAGGAGGGTCGGAGGACTAGCCTGGAAGGCGTTTCGCCGCCCCCGGGATGGGGCGGCGACCCCGACGAGGGGGTGAACGCCCATGGCCCGGCCCGACGCCACGGTCGGACAGGTGCTGCTCGCCCGCATCGAGGCCCAGGCCGCCGTGCTCGCCGGACTCGACGACGCCGTCCGCGCGGACGAGCCGGACGCGGTCCACCGGATGCGGGTCGCCTGCCGGCGCCTGCGCAGCGCGCTGCGGACGTACCGGCGCCTCTTCGCGGCCGGCGCCACGGACGAGCTCGTGGCCGAGCTGAGATGGCTGGCCGCCGCCCTCGGCCGCGCGCGCGACCGCGAGGTCCTGGCCGAGCGGCTCGCGGCCCGCGCCCGGGAGCTGCCCGCCGAGTGCGGCCCGGAACGGGTGGCCGCGGAACTGGAACGGTGGGGCGGGGCCGAGTACCGCCGGATCCGGCCCGAAGTGGTGGCCGCCCTCGACAGCTCCCGCCGCCGTGCCCTCGCCACCGGGCTGGCCGGGCTGCTGGCCGCCCCGCCGCTGCGCCGCCGGGCCCGGCGCCCGGCGGTGCCCGAGCTGTCGCGCATCGCCGCCAGGGAGCAGCGGCGCACCGGCCGCCGGGTGCGGGCCGCCCTGGCCGCCGGGCCCGAGGACCGGGACCGCGCCCTGCACGAGGCCCGCAAGGCCGCCAAGCGCGCCCGATACGCCGGTGAGACCGCCGCGCCGGCGGTGGGCGGGGCGGCGGACCGGTACGTCGAGCGGATGAAGGCCGTGCAGGAGGTGCTGGGCGAGCACCAGGACGCCGCCGTGGCCGCCGCCGCCCTGGCCGGCCAGGCCGCGACGAGCGGCGAGGCGTTCGCGTACGGGGTGCTGTACGGCGGACAGCTGGCGGCGGCGGAGGCGGCCCGGGACCGCCTCCCGGCGGTGTGGGCCCGGGCGTCGCGGCACAAGCTGGTGCGCTTCGGGTAGGGCCGTGCCGGGCGTCGCAACGCGGTGGACCTATCCGGCCACGGCACCAGGGCCACGGCACCGGCGCCGGGGGCCTCAGGGGGGTGCCCGGTCGACCGCGGGATCATGGCGGCGCGGCGCTTCGGCCGAGCACCCCGCCCCGCTACTTCGGGTCGAGGCCGGCGGTGCGGGCGGCGGTGCGGAGGAGGTCGTGGAGCATCTCGGTCGTGAGGCGGCCGGTGTTCGTGTTGCGCGGGCTCACGTGGTAGCAGCCGTAGAGGTGGAGCGGCGGGCCGCCGTCGGTGGCGGGCAGGGTGGCGTGGGCGGCGTGGCCGAACGCGGGGCGTGGCCGCGGGACCTCCCAGCCGGCGGCGGCCACGGCCGGGAGCAGGGCCTGCCAGGCGAACCCGCCGAGGGCGACGACCGTCCGCACGGTGGGGCGCAGGAGCTCCAGTTCCCGGGTGATCCAGGGGCGGCAGGTGTCGCGCTCGGCGGTGGTCGGCTTGTTGTCGGGCGGGGCGCAGCGCACCGGGTCGGTGACGCGGACGCCGCGCAGCTCCAGGCCGTCGCCGTGGCGGACGGACTCCGGGCGGTTGGCGAGCCCGAGCTCGTACAGGGCCGCGTACAGGATGTCGCCGGAGGGGTCGCCGGTGAAGATGCGGCCGGTGCGGTTGGCGCCGTGGGCGGCGGGGGCGAGGCCGACGAGGACGAGCGGGGCGTCGGGCGGGCCGAAGCCGGGGATCGGGCGGGCCCAGTAGTCCCAGTCCTGGTAGGCGCGGCGCTTGGTGCGGGCGGTCTCCTCGCGCCACTCGACCAGGCGCGGGCAGGCGCGGCAGCCGGTGACGACGCGGTCCAGGGCGGCCATTGCGGCGGCGCGGGCGGCGGCCTCGGCGGGGTGGCGCGGGTGGCCGGGGTCGTCGGCGGGGGACAGCGGCATGGCGACGATCCTAGGGCCGGGCTCCGTTCTCCCGGCTCGCACCCGGGCAGGCGTAGCGTGGAACCAGCTGCTCCGGCGGCCCCCGGTCGGCCCGGGTCGGCCACGGCCGGGACGGGTGGGCGCGCGCGAGGAGGCCGCGATGATCGTCGATGCGGTGCTGGGGGCGATCGGGGGTCTGGTGGGGCTGGGGGCGGTCTGGGCGGGCCTGAGCATCAGGGTGGTCCAGCAGTTCCAGAAGGGCGTGGTGTTCCGCTTCGGGCGGGTGCGGGACGAGGTGCGCGAGCCCGGGCTGGTCGCGCTGATGCCGATCGCGGACAAGCTGCGCAAGGTCAACGTGCAGATCGTGACGATGCCGATCCCGGCGCAGGAGGGCATCACCCGGGACAACGTGACCGTGCGGGTGGACGCGGTGGTCTACTTCCGGGTGGAGGACCCGGTCAAGGCGACCGTCAACGTGCAGGACTACAACTTCGCGATCTCCCAGGTCGCGCAGACCTCGCTGCGGTCGATCATCGGCAAGAGCGAGCTGGACGACCTGCTGGCCAACCGCGAACCGATCAACCAGGGCCTGGAGTTGATGATCGACAGTCCGGCGTTGGGCTGGGGCATCCAGATCGACCGGGTGGAGATCAAGGACGTCGCCCTGCCGGAGTCGATGAAGCGCTCGATCGCCCGGCAGGCGGAGGCCGAGCGCGAGCGCCGGGCGCGGATCATCACGGCGGACGGCGAGTACCAGGCCTCGGCCCGCCTGTCGGAGGCCGCCGCGGTGATGAGCGCGACCCCGGCGGCGCTCCAACTGCGGCTGCTGCAGACCGTGGTGGAGGTGGCGGCGGAGAAGAACTCGACGCTCGTGCTGCCGTTCCCGGTGGAGCTGCTGCGCTTCCTGGACTCGGCGACGGACGCCCAGCTGCGGTCGGCGCGGAACGCGGTCGCCGAGACCGCACAGGCGGCCGTCGACACCGCGCAGCCGGCCGTCGAGGACGGCGCGCAGCAGCTGGAACTCCCGCCGCTGGAGGAGCTGTTGAAGCCGTCGCCGCCGCTGGAGGGCGCGGAGGCGGAGGACCGGCGCGCCGAGCACGGCAAGGCGGCCTGAGGGCGGTCCGGAGGCGGCCGTGAGGCTCCCCGGGGCTGCCCCGGTGGCGACCGTCGGCCGCCCGGACCACGATGGACAACGGGGACGGCAGGCACGTCAGGGAGGCGGACCATGACCAGAGCCAGCGACATCATGCACCCGGGCGCGGAGTGCATCCGCGAGCACGAGACGCTCGCCACCGCCGCCCGGATCATGCGGGACCGGGACGTCGGGGCGCTGCCCATCTGCGGCGAGAACGAGAAGCTGCTGGGCATCGTCACCGACCGTGACATCGTGCTCAAGTGCATCGCGGAGGGCCGGGACCCGTCCGCGGTGACGGCGGGCGAGCTGGCCGAGGGCCGGCCGATGACGGTGGAGGCGGACGAGGACACCGAGCAGGTGCTGCGCGTGATGGAGCAGTACCGGGTGCGCCGGCTGCCGGTGATCAACCACCCCGAGCACAAGCTGGTCGGGATGATCAGCGAGGCGGACATCGCGCGCGGGATGCCGCAGGCGCGGGTGGCGGAGTTCGTGTCGGCGGTGTGCGCGGAGGAGGCGCCCAAGGCGGACGCGTGACGCGCGTCCGCCCTTCGGGGGGAGCGTCCGGTCAGGCGAGCGCGTAGACCGTGGTGGCGTGCGCGGCCGGCTCCTCGTCGCCCTCGGCGGTGAGCGTGATGTCGAGGAAGGCGATCCGCCGGCCGAGCTTGGTCACCCGGGCGTGCACCAGGACGTCCCGCTCGGCGACGGCGCGCTGGAAGGTCGTCGACTGCTGGACGGTGGTCATCGGACCGAAGCCGCCGCGGGCCGCCGACACGGCGATCACGCTCGCGGTGTCGGCGGCGGCCATCAGGGCCTGCCCCGACAGCCCGCCGCCCTCCCGGGCCAGTTGCCCGGACCACGGCAGGCGCAGCACGGCGTGCCGCTCGCCGGTCTCGGTCACCGACAGGCCGAGCGCCTGCACCCAGGGGGCGAAGTTGTCGGCCAGGATCTTGTCCGCCTCGGCGGTGGTGAGGGTCATCCGGCCATTGTGGCGCCGCTGGTGGCCCCGTGTCAGCGGGGTGCGGTGAGGCTGTCGAGGTGACGGCGCAGCACCGTGCGCAGCTCGTCCGGGCCGACCAGGTCGGGGTGCTGGACGGCCTGGAGGGTGAGGCCGTCGAGGAGGGCGGAGAGGCGGCGGGTCTCGACGGCGAGGTCGAGGCCGGGGGCGAGGGCGCCGGAGCGGGCGGTCCCTTCGAGGACGCGGCGGACGAGGTCGTCCAGGCCCGCCTGCATCTCGGCGGCGCGGGGCCGGAGTTCGGGGCGGGTGCGGGCGGCGGTGACGAAGGCGAGCCAGAGCGCGGACTCCTCGCGCCGCCGGGCGTCCAGCGGGAGGACCTCGGCGAGCAGCGCCTCGGTGCGGGCGGGCCGGTCGCCGGCGGCCGTCGCCGGGTCGAGCAGGGCGCCGGCGTGGGCGCGGATCCGGGCGTCGATGCGGCGGGCCAGCTCCTGCATCGCGAAGATCATCAGCTCCGGGCCGCCCGCGAAGTAGTGCCGGACCGACCCGACGGCGAGCCCGGCCTCCTCGGCGACGTTGCGCAGTGAGGCGTGTTCCAGTCCGTCCCGGGCGGCGACCCGCAGTACGGCGTCGGCGACGGCCTGGCGGCGTTCCGCGGGGTCCACGATCTTGGGCATGTTGTCGTTATAGCACGGGTGGGCTAAATTGCTTATTTAGCACAGTCGAGCTAAAAACGTGGGGGGAACCGACATGAACGTCTGGCTGCACGCGGGGCTGATCGCCGCCGTGGTGGCGGTGGTGGTCGTCCGGCGCCTGAACGGCGAACCGCTCAACGCCCGGGACCTGTTCGCGCCGCCCGTGGTGCTGACCGGGATCGGCCTCTGGACGGTCTCCCGGCACGCGGGCCTGCACGCGGCGGACTACGCCTGGATCGCCGCGGGCGCGGTCCTCGGCACCGCACTCGGAGCGGCCCGCGGCGTGACCGTCCGCGTCTACGAGCGCGACGGCGTGCTGTGGCAGCGCTACACCTGGCGGACGTTCCTGGTGGCCGGGATCTCCCTCGCCGTCATGGCCGGATTCGCCGCGCTGGCCGCCCACTTCGGCCTCGCCGCGGACGCCCGACCGGTCCAGCTCTCCATCGGCACCGGCTTCCTGGGCGAGGCTCTGGCCGTCGGCCACCGCGCCCTGTCCAGCGGCACGCCGTTCGCCCCGGAGCGGCGGCCCTAGTCCTCCTCCCGCAATCCCCCGGCGATCAGCTCGGCGAGGTGCAGCGCCCGGCGTCCTTCGGCGAGTTGGGTGATCTGGGTGCGGCAGCTGAAGCCGTCGGCCAGGATCACCGTGCCGGGGGTGGTGGCGCGCAGTTCGGGGAGGAGGACGCGTTCGGCGATCGCCTCGGAGATCTCGAAGTGGCCCTGCTCGAAGCCGAAGTTGCCGGCCAGGCCGCAGCAGCCGGAGTCCAGGACCCGGTTGTGCAGGCCCAGTCGGGCTTCGACGCGGCGGTCGGCGGCGGTGCCGAGGACGGCGTGCTGGTGGCAGTGGGTCTGGGTGACGGCGTCGCGCGGGATGCGGGGGAGCGGGGCGTCGGGGGCGTGTTCGTCGAGGAACTCGGCGAAGGTGAGCGTGCGTCGGGCGAGCGGGCGGCCGTCCGGGCCGAGCAGGCGGGGGAGGTCCTCGCGCAGGCTGGCGGTGCAGCTCGGGTCGAGTCCCACCACGGGGGTGTCGGCGGGCAGGCCGGCCGCGTCGATCGCGCGCAGGCTGCGGCGCAACACCCGCCGGGCGGAGTCGAGTTGGCCGGTGGAGTACCACGTGAGGCCGCAGCAGACCGGGCCGGCGGGCAGGCGGACGTCGAAGCCCAGGTGCTCCAGCACCTCGACGGCCGCGCGCGCCACGTTCGGCTGGAGGTGCTCGGAGAACGTGTCCGGCCAGAGCAGGACGGGCGGTGCGCCCGCCGGGGCCGGGTGCGCGGCGCGGTGCCGGCGGTACCAGCGGGTGAAGGTCTCCGGCGGGAGGACGGGCAGGACGCGCCGCCGGTCGATCCCGCCGAGCCGCTTCAGCAGGGCGCCGGCCGGGGAGCGGGCGAGGGTGTTGGCGGCCCCGGGGGCGAGGGCGGCGGCGCGCAGCCAGAGCGGCAGCCGGCCCATCGAGTAGTGGGAGCGCGGGCGGAGGCGGCGCCGGTAGTGCTGGTACAGGAACTCCGTCCGGTACGTCGCCATGTCGACGTGCACCGGGCAGTCGCTCGCGCAGCCCTTGCAGCCCAGGCAGAGGTCCAGCGCCTCCCGGACCTCCTCCGAGCGCCAGCCGTCGGTGATCGCGGCCTCGGAGCGGTGGCCGGAGGGTGTCCCCGCGCCGCGCAGCATCTCGGCGAGCAGCCTGGCCCGGCCCCGGGTGGAGTGCCGCTCCTCGCTCGTGGCCATGTAGCTCGGGCACATCACCCCGGTGCTGGTGTCGACGCACTTGGCGACGCCGACGCAGCGGTGCACGGCCTTCGTGAGGCTGCCGCCGTCCTGCTCGTACGGGAGGGCGAGGGGCAGGGCGCGGCGCGGGGCGGTGACGAAGCGCAGGTCGGCGTCGAGCGGGCGCGGGTCGACGAGGGCGCCCGGGTTGAGCAGGTTCTCCGGATCCCAGATGTGCTTGAACTCGCGGAAGAGCGCCAGGACTTCGGGCCGGTACATGCGCGGCAGCAGCTCGGCGCGGGCCTGTCCGTCGCCGTGCTCGCCGGAGAGCGAACCGCCGTACGAGACGGCCAGATCGGCCGCCTGCTCCAGGAACTCCCGGAAGACCAGCACCCCTTGGGGCTCGCCGAGCGGGAAGTCGATTCGCAGGTGCACGCAGCCCTCGCCGAAGTGCCCGTACGGCACGCCGCGCAGGCTGTGCCGGCGCAGCAGCGCGCGCAGGTCGCGCAGGTAGTCGCCGAGCCGCTCGGGCGGGACGGCGGAGTCCTCCCAGCCCGGCCAGGCCTCACCGCCTCCCGGCAGCCGGGTGACGGTCCCGGCGCCCGCCTCCCGGACGGCCCACAGCTGCCGCTGCTCGACCGGGTCGGTGACGAGGGCGACGGCGGCCGACGGCTCGCGCCGCACCGCGTCGGCGAGTCGGCGGGCGGCCTGGTAGGCCTCGGTGCGGGTGGCGCCGCCGACCTCCAGGAACAGCCAGCAGGCGCCGGCGGGCAGCCGGTCGAGCGCGGGCGGGCGAGGGCCGGCGGCGAGGAGGGCCTCGATCAGGTCGGCCGCCATGCCCTCGGCGGTCAGCGGGCCCAGCGGCAGCAGGGCGGGGACCGCGTCGGCGGCAGCGCCCTCGTCCGGGTAGCCGGCCACGACGAGTGCGCGGGCGGGCGGGTCCTCGACGAGCCGGACGGTGGCGCCGAGCAGCAGCGCGCAGGTGCCCTCGGTGCCGGTGAGGGCGCGGGCCAGGTCGTGGCCGTGCTCGGGGAGCAGTGCGTCCAGCGGGTAGCCGGAGCCGCGGCGGGGCAGGCGGGGCAGGCCCTGGCGGATGGTCGCGAGGTTGCGGTCGGTGAACTCCTGGAGCAGCGTGTGGAGTTGTCCGGCCCGTCCGGGCAGGGCGCGCAGCGTGTCGCGTTCGGCGGGGGTCAGCGAGCCGCCGACGGTCAGCTCGGTGCCGTCCGCGAGGAGCAGTTCCAGCCGCTCGACGCTGTCGGAGGTGCGCCCCCAGGCGAGGGAGTGCGAGCCGCACGCGTCGTTGCCGATCATGCCGCCGACCGTGCAGCGGCTGTGCGTGGACGGGTCCGGGCCGAAGCGCAGCCCGTGGGGGCGGGCGGCGCGCTGGAGGTCGTCCAGGACGACGCCGGGCTCGATCCGGGCCGTGCGGGCCTCGGGGTCGACGTCGAGCACCGCGCCCAGGTGGCGGCGGAAGTCCAGCACCACCGCGCCCGGCCCGATCGCCTGCCCGCCGATGCTCGTGCCCGCCCCGCGGGCCACCACCGGCACCGCGTACCGGCGGCACAGCGCGAGCGCGGTGCGCACGTCGTCCCGGTCGGCCGGCTTGACCACGCCGAGCGGCAGGTGGCGGTAGTTGGAGGCGTCGTGGCCGTAGACCGTGCGCTCGGCGGCGCCGAAGCGGACCTCGCCGCGCAGCTCGGCGGCCAGCTCACGGGCCAGCTCGGCTCCGGGGACGGCGGACGGACGGCTCACCGGGGACCTCCGGGGCGGTGCGGCGACGGCTCCGGCCGATCATGACAGCTCGACGTGCCGCGCGGCAGTGGGCCACCCCGCCCGTTCCTCCGACGGAGTGGCCGCCGTAGCCGCTGCCCCGCGATCCCGGGATCAGGGCTTGCGCCGGTTGGCCCCCGTGATCGTGCCGCGCGCGATGTGGGACAGCTTCGCCACCTCGAACGCCGGGTACGCCCCGCCCGCCAGGAGCGTGAACTTGACGCCCTCGCGCCCGCCCGGCTTCTTGTGCCCGGGCGGCAGGAAACGGCGGTGGTGCTCGGCGGCCCGGTGGAAGAACTGCGGCCGCTCGGCGCGCGTCACGCACCCGGCGAGGTCGAACACGAACAGGTAGTGCCGGATCATCCGGACGAACACCGCGTCGCGGACGGCGTACAGGTGCGGCTGGTCCTCCAGCAGCGCGAAGGCGCGCTCGTACTGCTCGAAGAGGTCGAAGACGCTGCCGCCGGGCGAACCGGTCGGGTGGACGGTTTCCCGGCGCCGCAGCTGCACGCACTCGCGCGGCAGGACGGCCACCCGCTGCGCGCCGAGCATCGCCTCGTACACGACCGGGATCTCCTCGTACCGGCCGTCGGGGAAGGCCAGCTTGAGCTCGGCCCAGTGACCGCGGCGCACCAGGCGGTCCCAGATCAGCGGCGGCGCGCCCAGCAGCTCCGGGCGCTCGAACGGCCCGGCGGCCTCGCCCCCGGCCGCGGCCAGCCGCTGCGCCGCGCCGCCGGCCCACTCGCGGCCGTTGTGCAGCCGGGTGTGCCCGAACTGCAGGACGTCCACCGGGCCGGTCTCCGCCAGCCGGTCCGCGAGCGCCTGGAGCCCGTCCGGCGGCAGCACGTGGTCGGCGTCCAGGAACAGCAGGTACTCGCCGGCCGCCCGCGCCGCTCCGGCGTTGCGCGCCACGCCCACCCCGACCGCGGCGTCCAGGTGCAGCACCGACACCTGCGGGTGCTTCGCCGCGAACGCGTCCACGAGGTCGCGCGGGGTCTCGGGGGAGCGGTCGGCGACCACGATCACCTCGACGTCCCGGAAGGACTGGCCGAGCAGCGAGTCCAAACAGTCCGCCAGCTGTTCGTGCTGGTCGTAAGCGGGGAGCACGACACTGATCAGGGGTGAGGGCATGACGCCGGAGCGTAAGAGGGCGCGCGAACCGTGGCAAAGCCCTGACGCCCCGTAATTCCGGGCAATCCCCGGCAAACCGCACGACCGTGCGCGATATCTTCACGCCGCCTTCCGGACGCGTCCACGCCAGAAACCTGGCCGTATCCGAACGGCACGGGCCCGCGACGCGCTGTGCGCCGCGGGCCCGTGGGGGTGCCGGAGGGGCCGGTTCGGTGCCGGCGGCCGGATCAGTACCAGTGGTGGGTCTGCCAGAAGGACCACGCGCCGCAGGGGCTGCCGTAGCGGGAGTTCATGTAGTCCAGGCCCCACTTGATCTGGGTCGCGGGGTTGGTGCGCCAGTCGGAGCCGGCGGAGGCCATCTTGGAGCCGGGGAGGGCCTGGACGAGGCCGTAGGCGCCGGAGGAGGCGTTGACGGCGAGGGGGTTCCAGGTGCTCTCGCGGGAGACGATGTTGCTGAAGCACTGGAGCTGGCCGGCGGGCACGAGCTGGGCGGCGATCTGCTGCGGGGTGCCGGTGGGGGCCGCGGGGGCGGCGCTGAGGGTCTGGCGCTGCTGGGAGCGGGACGCGGCGGCGTCGGCGTCGGCCTTCGCCTTGGCGTCCGCCTGGGCCTTCGCGTCGGCCTCGGCCTGCGCCTGGGCGGCGGCCTGGGCCTGCGCCTGGGCGGCCGCGGCGGCGTCGGCCTGGGCCTGCGCGGCGGGGTCGGCCTGCGGGGTCTGCGGCGCCTGGGCGGCCTGGTCGGCGACCGAGACGGCGGCGACCGGGGTGGCGGCCTCGGCCGTGTCGCCGGCCTGCGGGATCGCCAGTGCGGCGGTGGCGGCACTCGCCACGACGAGGGTGGCGACACCGGTGATCAGGGAATTGCGGCGGGCATGGCTGAGCGGCATGACTGCGGAAGGTCCTTTTCCGTCGGGTGGCATCACACGACCGTCCTCGGACGGCCGCGGCGCCCCGGCGGAACCGGCGGGGCGGGCCGGGCGGCGCGGCGGTGGGACCGTCGGCGCTGCCTGGCGACGAGCCATTCTTGGCAGGGCCGGGGACGGGTGGCAAAGGCGCTCGCTACTACGCCGGGTAGTGGGTGCGGCGGGGGGTGGTCGCCCGTTTTGAGTGGATTGCCCGAGTTGTTCGGCTGGAGGTTGCGGGCCGGTTGCGGACGGTGATCCAGAGGGGGAACGGCATGGTGGCCTGCGTTCTTCAGGTGGGGTGAGGCGCCGGGCGGGCCCGGGATCAAGCGGGTCGGGCGCCCGGTGCGGGGCTTCTGCTACGGAGAGTCGTAGATGGGGAAACCCCTGTGGGCGGCCTCACATGTTTGGCGGGCGGAGTTCGGCGGAGAGTGGTCGGATCGTCACCGGAATGTGGTGGAATCCCGCCTTGCTGTGTTCCTGCCAAGCCGGGCTGGCAGGGCCCGACCCCTCCTGCCGCGCCGCCGCGGCGCGCCACGCTCGATCCTCCCGACCTGTCCAGGAGGTATCGATGAAGCGTCAATTCGGAAGGATCGTCGGTCTGTTGGCCGGATTCGTGTTCGCGGCGGGCATGACGGCCCTGCCCGCCGCGGCCGCCCCGACGCCGTCCCAGACGGTCGTCGGCGGCACGCAGGCCGCGCAGGGCGAGTTCCCGTTCATGGTGCGGCTCTCGATGGGCTGCGGCGGCGCGCTCTACAGCCCGCAGATCGTCCTCACCGCCGCGCACTGCGTGAACGGCACCGGCGCCGACACGACCATCACGGCCACACTCGGCGTCGTCGACCTCAACAGCCCCGACGCCATCACCGCGCAGTCCGCGTACGTGTACCAGTCGCCCGCCTTCAGCGGCGCGGAGAACGGCAACGACTGGGCACTCATCAAGCTGAGCGCGCCGGTCGGCGGCGCACAGGTCGCCACGCTGCCGGTCACCGACTCCACCGCGTACGACGACGGCACCTTCACCATCGTGGGCTGGGGCGCGGCCACCGAGGGCGGCGACCAGCAGCAGTACCTCCTGAAGGCCACCGTGCCGCACGTGGACGACGCGGCCTGCACGACCGCCTACCCGAACCTCGTCACCTCGGCCTCGCTGTGCGCGGGCTACGTCGACCAGGGCGGCGTCGACACCTGCCAGGGCGACTCCGGCGGCCCGATGTTCCGGGCCGACTCGGCCGGGCGGCCCGTCCAGGTCGGCATCGTCAGCTGGGGCAACGGCTGCGCCCGACCGGGCTACCCCGGCGTCTACACCAAGGTGAGCACCTACGCCGCCGACATCGCGGCGGCCGCGGCCACCCTCTGACCGGGGATGCGGAGAGGCGCCCGGGAGCGGGTCCTCGGCCCCCGGGCGCCGGCGCGTGCGGAGGAAAGGGAGGGAGTGGGCCAAGAAGGGGGTGCGGGCGTGGCGGTCTGCCGGGGGGTGAGGGCGTGGGTTTGGTCGGGTGCGGCCCGTTGGCGTGGGTGGTCCCCGAGCGGGGGGTGCGGGCGTGGCGGTCTGCCGGGGCGGTGAGGGCGTGGGTCTGGTGTGGTGCGGCCCGTTGGCGTGGGTGGTCCCTGGGCGGGGCGTGCGGGCGTGGTGGTCTGCCGGGGCGGTGAGGGCGTGGGTCTGGTGTGGTGCGGCCCGTTGGCGTGGGTGGTCCCTGGGCGGGGGGTGTGGGCGCGGCGGTCTGCCGGGGCGGTGAGGGCGTGGGTCTGGTGTGGTGCGGCCCGTTGGCGTGGGTGGTCCCCGAACGGGGCGAGGGCGGGCGCCCCGGTTCAGGGGGTCGGGACGCGCGACAGCAGGCTGCGGGCCCGTCGGGCCTCGTGGGTGGTGCGGCCCGTCGGGGTGGCCGGCAGGTGGGCGAGGAGGGCGGTCGCGGCCTCCGGCTCGCCCGCGTGGGCGTGGGCGGTGGCCAGGCGGGCCGTGACGAGGGCGTGGTCGTGGGGGTGGGTGGAGGGTGGCAGCTGGGTGAGCGCGGTGCTCAGGTGGGCCGCGGCGCTGCGGGCGTGGGACGGGCGGCCGAGGCTCGCGGCGAGGTCGCGGTGGCACGTGCCGTGGGCGACGGTCAGGACGAGGTGGGCGCGCGCGAGCCACGGGCTCGGTTCGCCCGCGCGCAGGGCCGCCGCGGTCAGCCGCTCGGCGTCGGCGAGGGCGCGCAGGGCGTCTGGGGCGGCACCGGCGCGGCCGTACGCGTGGGCCTCGGCGAGGGCGGCCCAGGCCTGGACGCCGGGCCGGGCGGGCAGGAGGAGTGCGGCGGAGCGGGCGGCGCCGGCGAGGGCCAGGGCGGTCGTGGGGTCGCCGTTCCACCAGTGCACCGAGCTCTGCCGGGCGAGCAGGTCGGCGACGGCGGCCCGGTCGTCGGCGGCGCGGGCCCACGCGAGCCCGCGCCCGTACCAGGCGAGGGCGCGGGTGGGGCGGTCGCCGTCGAAGTGGGCCCAGCCGGCGAGCTCGGCGTAGCGGGCGGCGAGGGCGAGGACGCGGGCGTCCGGCCGCCAGCCGGCCAGGATGCGGGCGTGGTGTTCGAGGACGGCGGTGAGGTCCTCGCCGCCGATGTGGCCGAGGGCGGCGCGGTAGACGGCCAGCAGGCCGCTCTGGACGTCGAGGGCGGCCGCGTCGGGCCGGACGGCGCCGGCGGCCCCGGGCGCGCCGAGCGGGCCGAGTGCGCCGAGGTGTTCGCGTTCCTGCCGCACGGGCTGCCAGAGCTCGGTGAGTTCGCCGCCGGTGCCGAGCAGTGCGTCGGCGCGGACGGCGAGTCCGGGCGGCGGCCAGCGGCGGGCGTTCTCGATCCGGCTGATGAGGGAGTCGTCGTAGCCGAGCCGGCGGCCGAGTTCGGCCTGGCTGAGGCGGTGGACCTCGCGCCAGTGCCGCAGCCGGTGGCCGAAGCGCAGCCGGGCGGAGACGGGGATGGGGGCGGGGGAGGGAGCAGGCGAGGGAACGCGGGGGAGCGGCACGGGGCCTCCCGGTGACGGTGGGGGTGCGCTCCGAGGGGGAAGCGCCATGCCGGGGTATCCCCATTGACGTAGACCCGTCAAACGAGTCGCCGCTCAAGCCGCCGCTCAAGCCGCCGTTCAACACCGCCGTTCAAGGCTGCCGTTCAAGGCTGCCGCTCAAGCGCGGGGCGGAGCCCCTGGAACGCGGACCGGGCCCGGGAGCCTCCGCAACGGCTCCCGGGCCCGGCGTTCCTCACGCGCGGGGCGGACGGCTCAGGAATCCGCCGCCACCGCGGCCCGCCGCCGACGGCCCACCACGGCCGAGGCCGCGAGCACGATCGCCGCGGCGACCAGCGACAGGTACATCTGCTTGCGCCCGTCGGAGTCGGTGAACATGTACGCCATCACGAACCCGATCATGCCGATCGCGGTCCAGGTCAGGTACGGGTACAGCCACATCCGCACGGTCAGCCGCTCGGGCATCTCGCGCTCGATGATCTTGCGCATCCGCAGCTGGGTGCCGCAGATCACCAGCCACACGAAGAGCGCGACCGCGCCGGAGGAGTTCAGCAGGAACGCGAACACCGTGTCGGGGGAGGTGTAGTTGAAGAAGACGGCGATGAAGCCGAACACCACCGAGGCCAGGATCGCGACCCGCGGCACGCCGCGCTTGGTGACGGTCGCGAACGCCTTGGGCGCGTCGCCGCGCTGGCCGAGCGAGAAGGCCATCCGGGAGGCCGTGTACATCCCGGAGTTGAGGCAGGACAGGACGGCCGTCAGCACGATCACGTCCATCACCTGGCCGGCGTGCGGGATGCCCACGTGGTTCAGCACCGCGACGTACGGGCTGGCCTTGACCTCGGCGGAGTCCCAGGGCAGCAGGGTGACGACGAGCAGGATCGAGCCCAGGTAGAAGACGCCGATGCGCCAGATCACGCTGTTGGTGGCCTTGGTGACGGCCTTCTCCGGGTCCTCGGACTCGCCGGCGGCGAGCGTGACGATCTCGCTGCCCATGAACGCGAACACGACGGTGAGCATGCCGGTGAACACCGCGCCGACGCCGTGCGGCAGGAAGCCGCCGTGGCCGGTGAGGTTGCTGGTGCCGACCGAGTGGGTGCCGGGCAGCAGGCCGAACACGGCGAGGATGCCGATCACCAGGAACGCGGCGATCGCGACGACCTTGATCCCGGCGAACCAGAACTCGAACTCGCCGTAGGACGACACCGAGGCGAGGTTGGTGGCGGTGAGCACCGCCATCACGATCAGCGCGAACGCCCACTGCGGCACGCCGGGCATCCAGTGGTTGAGGATCTTCGCGCCGGCGGTCGCCTCGACCGCGAGCACCACGACCCAGAAGAACCAGTACAGCCAGCCGATGCTGAACCCGGCCCAGCGGCCGAGCGCGCGGTCCGCGTACGCCGAGAACGAGCCGCTCTGCGGGTCGGCCGCGGCCATCTCGCCGAGCATCCGCATCACCAGCACGACCAGCAGGCCGGCCAGCGCGTAGGAGAGCAGGATGCCGGGGCCGGTGGCCGCGATGCCCGCGCCGGAGCCGACGAACAGGCCGGCGCCGATCACGCCGCCGATGGCGATCATCGACAGGTGGCGGTTCTTGAGCCCGGCCTTCAGGTGGCCGTCGCCGCCGTGCCCGCCGTGCCCGTCCGGTCCCGCCTGGTGGGGGACCTTCGCCGTCGTCGCCGGCTTGGTGGTGTCCGCACTCATCAAGGGTGCCCTTTTGCCTTTCCCGCGCGGTGTGACCCTCGGCTCGTCTCGCCGGAGGGTTTGTGGGGACAGACCCGCGCATTGCGGTGCAACCTAACTTCTACGCCCGAGTATCGGAACAAGGCCTCGATAACTGTTCGGTAAGCGGACGAGAAAGCGCAGGTCAGATGGGGTGCAAAGGTGACGTGGAAGCCTCAAATCTGACGCAGCGTCAGATCGCGTGAGGGTTTTCCGGGATGGGAGGTCTATGCCTCTCGCAGTTCCAGGACGACGATCCGGCGCGCGTCCGCCGGCCGTCCGGTGAGGCGGGCCGCGAGGATCCGGGGGATGTCGCTCTCCTGCGCGTGGCCGGGGAGCAGGGCCACCTCCGCCCGTCGCACCCCGGGCACCCCGTGGACGGCGTACGCCACCCGGTACGTCGTCCGCTCCGGCGGTGGCGTGCAGTGCTCCCGCCCGTCGACAGTCATCGGCACCCGCCTCCTCCGGGCCATTGTCGACCCGGTGTGGCCGAACGGGGCAAATCCGGGCAGAGTGGGATTCTCCGGAAGGGGTGGCCCTCATGCCCATGCAGACCACCTGGAAGGGGACGATCAGCTTCGGGCTGGTCAGCATCCCCGTTCACCTGTACTCGGCGACGCAGGAGCACGACGTCGCACTGCACCAGGTGCACGCCAAGGACGGCGGACGGGTGCGGATGAAGCGGTACTGCGAGCGGGAGGAGAAGGAGGTCCCGTACGCGGAGATCGCCAAGGGCTACGAGTCGCCCGACGGCCGGACCGTCACCCTCACCGACGAGGACCTGGCCGATCTCCCGCTGCCCAGCAAGAAGATCATCGACGTGCTGGCCTTCGTCGATGCCACCGAGATCGACCCGCTGATGTTCTCCAAGGCCTACTACGTCGGCGTCGCCGACAAGGGCGCGGCCAAGCCGTACGCCCTGCTGCGCGACGCGCTCGTCGAGTCCGGCCAGATCGCCGTCACCAAGATCGCGCTGCGCACCCGGGAGTCGCCCGCGGTGCTGCGCGTGCACGACGGCACCCTCGTGCTGCAGACCTGCATCTGGCCCGACGAGGTGCGCCCGGCGGCCGGGATCGCGCCGGAGGAGGACGTCAAGGTACGGCCGCAGGAGCTGAAGATGGCCCGGTCGCTGATGGAGACGCTCTCCGAGGACTTCGACCTCTCCCAGCTCCACGACGACTACCAGCTGGCCCTGCAGCAGGTCGTCCAGGCCCGCCTGGAGGGCGTCGAGATCCCGCACGAGGAGGAGCCCGGCGAGGCGCCCGACAACGTGATCGACCTGATGGAGGCGCTGCGCAGCAGCCTCAAGCAGGCCAAGGTCGCGCACGGCGGCGACGGGCCCGCGGGGGAGGGGCCCGCGCCGCCGCGCAAGCGGGCCGCCCCGGCGAAGAAGACGGCGTCCGCGCAACCCGAGGCCGCCGCGACGAAGACCACCGCCCGCAAGACCACCGCCCGCAAGACGACGACCGGCAAGACGACGACAGGCGAGACGACGACCGGCAAGACGGCCACCCGCAAGACCGCGGCCCCCCGCAAGGCCTCATAGGCCGTGCGGGGAGGTCCGCGGACCAGGCAGTCCCCTTTTCCCGACTTCCCCCTTTCCGACTTTCCCGACCGACGACGGGAGGCGATCCCCATGGACCTGCTGACCTACAAGGAACTCGACACCGGCCCCGACGCCCCGGCGGACCCGAGCTGGGGCCACCGGGCCTGGCACTGGCTGCTGAGCCTCAGCCCGACCGCCGTGACGATCATGGTCGCGCTCTCGATCGGCTTCTGCATGGTCGCGGTGCAGGTGTCCCAGGAGGTCGTGCTCGCCGTGCTGGCCATCTTCTGGGGCCTGACCTTCATCGCGCTGGTGGGCGTGGTCGCCCGCTGGATGACGACGCCCGGCCGGGGCAGGCACCGGATGGCCGCCTGACCCCGGCCGCGCAGGCGCGGGATCCGGGCGGGCTCAGCCGATCCACACCGTGGTGACGTTGCAGAACTCCCGGATCCCGTGCCCCGACAGCTCCCGCCCGAACCCGGAGCGCTTGACGCCGCCGAACGGCAGCGCCGGGTGGGAGGCGGTCATGCCGTTGAAGAACACCCCGCCCGCCTGGATGTCGCGCACGAAGCGCTCCTGCTCCGCCGCGTCCGTCGTCCAGACGTTGGAACTCAGGCCGAACGGCGTGTCGTTGGCGAGGGCGACGGCCTCGTCGAGGTCGGCGACGCGGTAGACGGTGGCGACCGGCCCGAAGGTCTCCTCCAGGTGGATCCGCATGGCCGGGGTGATGCCGGTGAGCACCGTCGGCTCGTAGAAGTACCCGGTGTCCCAGCCCTCGGGGCGCCCGCCGCCGCACTCGACCCGGGCGCCGTGGGAGCGCGCGTCCTCGACGAGTTCCTCCAGGTCGTCCCGGCCCTGGCGGCTGGCGAGCGGGCCGACGTCGGTGGCCTCGTCCATCGGGTCGCCGACCCGCAGGGCGCGCATCGCCTCGCTGAAGCCGGCGGTGAAGGCGTCGTAGACGTCGGTGTGGACGATGAAGCGCTTCGCGGCGATGCAGGACTGGCCGTTGTTCTGCGCCCGGGCCCGGACGGCGGTGCGGACGGCCGCGTCGAGGTCGGCGGACGGCATCACCACGTACGGGTCGCTGCCGCCGAGTTCCAGCACGGCCTTCTTGACCTCGTCGGCCGCGGTGGCGGCGACCGCCCGCCCGGCCGGCTCGCTGCCGGTGAGGGTCACCGCGGCCACCCGGCGGTCCCGGATCACGCCCTCGACCGCGCCGGAACCGATCAGCAGGGTCTGGAAGCAGCCCTCGGGGAAGCCGGCCCGGCGGAACAGCTCCTCCAGCGCGACGGCCGTGCGGGGCACGTTGGAGGCGTGCTTGAGCAGGCCGACGTTGCCGGCCATCAGCGCGGGCGCGGCGAACCGGATCACCTGCCAGAACGGGAAGTTCCACGGCATGACGGCCAGCACTGCGCCGATCGGGCGGTAGCGGACGTAGGCGCGGGCGGCGCCCGAGTCGGCGACGTCGGCCGGGGCCGGGTGCTCGTCGGCGAGCAGCGCCTCGGCGTTGTCGGCGTACCAGCGCATCGCCTTCGCGCACTTGGCGGCCTCGGCCCTGGCCGCGGTGAGCGGCTTGCCCATCTCCTCGGTCATCGTGCGGGCGATCGCCTCCTGGTCCTGGTCGAGCAGGTCGGCGGCCCGGCGCAGCAGCGCGGCGCGGGAGGCGAAACCGGTGGTCCGGTAGCTGTGGAAGGCGGCCTCGGCGAGGGCCAGGCGCCGGTCGAGGCCGGCCGCGTCGAGGGGTTCGAAGGTCTGCAGGATCTCGCCGGTCGCGGGGTTGACGCTTGCGATGGGCATGCGGGGGGCTCCCAGGGTGTCGGGGAAGGGCCTGTGCCCAAACCTGCCCGACCGACCGTCCCCGGACACGCCACCGCCGCCCGGCGTGTCCTGCCGGGCGGTGGGCGGGGACGGCCGGGCGGTGCGTGGGGACGGCCGGCGCGGGCTACTCGGGCAGCGACTCGACCCGGGCGGCGGCCTCGCGCGCACGGGCCCCGGCCCGGGTGCGGCCGGCCGTCACCAGGCGGTTCGGGAAGCGGTGCAGGTACTCGGCCTCCAGCTGGCCGGTACGCAGGGTGTGGCGCTTGAGCGCCTCCTCGGAGCCGTACAGGAACGTCTCGTGGCGTGTGCGGTGCAGCTGTTCCAGCTCGTGCAGCAGGATGTCGTTGCCCAGCGCGTGCGGGGAGACGCCCTCGGGCCTGAGCTGCGGGGCGGTGGCGTGCCGCATGTCCGTACCTCCTCGGCGAAATGCCCCCCTTGTACCCGGTGCCCGGCTACCCGCTCCAGTACACGCGTTCGGGTGACGGGCGGCATCTCGGGGTGGGCGCCGCGCCGCGGGTCCGGGCAGGCTGTGATCATCGAGCCTCGCCATGAGACGTAGGATGAATCCTTCGTTTCCACAGAAACCGCGCGGACGGATCGCTCATGCCCCTTCCCAAGGCCGAACTCCACCTGCACATCGAAGGCACGCTGGAGCCCGAGCTCGCGTTCGCCCTCGCGGACCGCAACGGCGTCGCGCTGCCGTACGCCGACACCGAGGAGCTCCGCGAGGCCTACTCGTTCAGCGATCTGCAGTCCTTCCTGGACCTGTACTACGCGCTGATGGCCGTGCTGCGCACGGAGGAGGACTTCGCGGACCTCGCCGACGCCTACCTCGCCCGCGCCGCGGAGCAGGGGGTCCGGCACGCGGAGATCTTCTTCGACCCGCAGGCGCACACCGCGCGCGGCGTGCCGATCGGCGTCGTCGTGGACGGGCTCACCCGCGCGCTCGGACGCAGTGCGGAGCGGTACGGCATCAGCACCCAGCTGATCATGTGCTTCCTGCGGGACGAGTCCGCCGACTCGGCGCTGGAGACCTTCGAGGCCGCGCGCCCGTACTTCGACCGGATCGCGGGGATCGGCCTCGACTCGGCCGAGGTCGGCAACCCGCCGGCCAAGTTCCGCGAGGTGTACCGGCGCGCGGCCGAGGCCGGGCTGCGCCGTGTCGCCCACGCCGGGGAGGAGGGGCCGGCCGGGTACGTCACGGAGGCGCTGGACGTGCTGGGCGTCGAGCGGATCGACCACGGGCTGCGCTGCCTGGAGGACGGCGAGCTGGTGGCCCGCCTGGTCCGCGAGCAGGTGCCGCTGACCCTGTGCCCGCTGTCCAACGTCCGCCTGCGGTGCGTCGACACGCTCGCCGACCACCCGCTGCGGGAGATGCTGGACGCCGGGCTGCTGGTCACCGTCAACTCCGACGACCCGGCCTACTTCGGCGGCTACGTCGACGACAACTTCCGGGCCGTCCAGCAGGCCCTGGCGCTGGAGCCGGAGACCCTGCGGCTGCTCGCCGCGAACTCCTTCCGCGCGTCCTTCATCGACGACGACCGGAAGGCCGAACTCCTGGCCGAGGTGGCCGCGTTCACCTTCCCGCCGGTCGAGTTCTGACGGCGGGTCGCGCCTGCGCCCCCTCCGGACAGTGCTTGGGGTCGAGGGGGCGGAGGCGCGGCAGGTCAGAGCAGGGTGCTCCAGTAGTACCAGAACCGGTTGAGCACCAGCAGCGCGATCACCGCGTACCAGAGCACCGGCACCACCCAGTGGTAGCGCGCCGCCTCCCGCACCACCGGCCGCAGCCCGCGCCCGACCGGGATGATCCCCGAGCGCAGGTTGTGCAGCGTCGTGTACCAGAACAGGGGGATCATCGTGGCCCACACCACCATGCAGTACGGGCAGAGCGCGCCGATCCGGTAGAGCGCCTGGTACATCAGCCAGGTCACGAAGCCGATCCCGAACAGCGTCCCGGCCTGGAGGCCGAGCCAGAACCAGCGCCGGTACGCCGCCCCCGCGAGCAGGCCCGCGCCGATCGCCGCCACGACGGCGAAACCGGCCAGGCCGAGCAGCGAGTTGGGGAAGCCGAAGGCCTCGGCCTGCTCGCTGCGCATGATCGAGCCGCAGCTGATGATCGGGTTGATGTTGCAACTGGGGACGTACGACGGGTCCTTCAGCAGCCGGAGCTTGTCCAGCGTGAGGACCGCCGAGGCGAACAGGCCGACCGCGCCGCCGATCAGCAGCAGCCAGGCGAACGGCCGGCCCGCGCCGTACGTCCGCCCGGCGGGGGCGGCCGTCACCCGGTCACCTGCTTGACCATCGCGGTGAACTGCTCGGGGCTGACGGCCTTCCCGCCGGTGAGGACGTCCAGCTTCTTGCCGTCCAGCTTGACGGTCGGGGTGCCGGTGACGTCGCTCTTGTTGAACTCCTCGTTCACCTTGGCCGCCCACGGCGCGTAGGTGCCGTCCTGGACGGCCTTGACGAAGGCGTCGGTCTTCAGGCCCGGCACCTGGCCGGCCAGGTCGAGGATCTTGTTGGTGTCGCCGAAGCCGTCGGTGCGCTCGTCGGGCTGGTTCTTGTAGAGCACGTCGTGGAAGGCCTTGAACTTGTCCACGCCCTCGTTGAGCGCGGCGCCGGCGGCGGCCAGCGCGGTGCGCGAGCCCTTGCCACCGAGGTTGTCGTCCAGGAACGTCGCCAGGTGGTACTCGATCTTGTACGTGCCGGCGTCGGCGAGCTGCTGGATCGCCGTTCCGGTGGTGGTCTCCAACTGCTCGCAGAACGGGCAGCGGAAGTCCTCGTAGATCTCCAGGGTGTGCGGGGCGTCGGCCTTGCCGTAGGTGATCACGGTGCCGTTGGTGCCGCCGGCGTTGGCCGGGACGACCAGCGGGCCGCTCGCGGAGCCGCCGGAGGAGCCGGAGGAGCCGTTCACGGCGAAGGCCACGCCGCCCACGATCGCGAGCAGGGCGACGGAGGCGGCGCCGACCACGACGCGGCGGCGGACCCGGTCCGCGCGCTCGGCCTGCTCGCGGGCGGCGCGCATGCGGTCGGTGGCGGAGGTCCTGGTGCTGCTCTTGCGGGAGTTGCTCATGGGGTGTCGTCCTGTGCTCTCGGGTGCTCGCGGGCCAGCGGAAGAGGGCGCGCGGGCGTGCGGAAGGGCGGGCGCGCGGGGATCCGGCGCGCGGTGAGAGGACCGGCCGCGACCGTGGGAGGGGTCGCTCAGCCGGCCGGGGCGAACACCGGCGGACCGCGCCGCACGGCGGGGCCGAGCACGACGTCCTCGGCCGGGACGCGGACCCGGCTGGCCCGCGGGAAGGGCACCCGGACCACCGGACGGGCCGGGACGGGCGCCGAGAGCAGCGGCAGCAGACGGGCGGCGGCCGGCAGGTGGCGGTGCAGGAACTCGGCCGTCATCCGCGCCGAGTGGGCCAGGCCGGCCAGCGCGGCGTCCGCGCGGCGCAGCCAGAACGCGCCGGCCAGCCCGATCGCCGTGTGCAGCAGCAGGAGCAGCGCCAGCCCGGTGTGCGGGGAGACTCCGTGCCCGAGCAGGAGGCCGCCCAGGGACCCGCCGCCGCACAGCAGCGGCTCGAAGCCGCGGGTGGCGCCGGGCGGCAGGGACGGACAGCTCGCCTGGGCGTAGCCGAACAGCGCGCTCACGCCCAGCTCCAGCGGCAGGAACACCGCGGCGACCGCCGGGTAGCCGCGCTCGCGGCCGGCGAGCGCGAAGGCCACCGCGAAGACGGCGGCGGAGGCGACGGCCAGCGTGCCGGCGGGCAGCGGCCGGCCGGTGACGAGCACCTGGCCGAGCCCGGCGAGCAGCACGACCAGCGCGGCGAAGACCGCCGCGCGGAGTGTCCTGGTGACCGGGCCGGAGTAGTGCATCGCACCCGAGTCTGCCACAGGTTGAAACCCGAACGGTCCGGCCGACGGCCCCCTGTGGGGAGCCTCACCATGGCCGCTGAGCTGGGCTTATACCGTCCTTACGCGATCGCGGGGGACGCTTCGCGGCGATCACCGGGCGGCGGCGACCCGCGCCTCGACCAGGTCCCGGAAGTGTTCGAGGTCGCCCCGCACGGCCCGCTCGATCGCCCCGGCCTGGGCGAAGCCGCGCGGCCCGCCGAAGGCCTCGTGGACGGCGTCCGGGTCGTACTCCACCCGGATCTGCAGGCGGGTGTGCCCCGCGTCGATGGGCAGCAGGGCGAACGCGCCGCGCAGCCGGACCCCGTCGAGCGTCCGCCAGGCCATCACCCGGCCCCGGCCGCGGTCGGTGATCTCGGTCTCGACGTCCCGCTCGGAGCCCCCGATCGCCACCCCGAGGTGGGCGAGGTTCCGTCCGTGCGGGTAGGCGCTGCGCACCCCGTCGACGAACTGCGGGTAGTCGTGCACCCGGTGCAGCTGCTCCCAGGCGGCGAGGACGGGGGCTGCTATGTCGATCTGCTCCTCCAGCATGGTCATGACTGGACCGGACCTCCTGCGGTTGGTCGCTCCGCCGGTTGATCGTGGAGTGGTTCCAGCCTGCGCTCCGGAGCGGCCGCGGGCAAAGGGCGCACGGGGGCGCACCCGCCGGCGCGCGGGGTGCGGGGCCGTGCGGGAGACTGGGCGCATGCCGGAGCTGCCCGAGGTCGAGGCGCTGTGCGCCTTCCTGCGCGAACGGCTGACCGGGCGGGTCGTCGCCCGGGTGCAGCCGGTGGCGATCAGCGCGCTGAAGACGTACGACCCGCCGGTCACCGCCCTGGAGGGGCTGACGGTCGGGTCGGTCGCGCGGCACGGGAAGTTCCTGGACATCGAGGCTGGCGGCCTGCACCTCGTCATCCACCTGGCCCGCGCCGGGTGGCTGCGCTGGAAGGACGGCCTGCCCGCCGAACCGCCGCACCCGAGCCCGAAGAACCCGCTCGCGCTGCGGGTGCGCCTGGCCGGCGAGGCCGGGGACGGCTTCGACCTCACCGAGGCCGGGACGAAGAAGGGGCTCGCCGTCCACGTCGTCCGCGACCCGGCCGAGGTGCCCGGGGTGGCCCGGCTCGGCCCGGACCCGCTGGACCCGGGCTTCACCCCGGAGTCCTTCGCCGCGCTGCTGAGCGGCGAGCGGCGGCAGCTCAAGGGCGTCCTGCGGGACCAGACCGTGCTGGCGGGCGTGGGCAACGCCTATTCGGACGAGGTGCTGCACGCGGCCCGGATGTCGCCGTTCAAGCTGGCGTCGAGCCTGACCGACGAGGAGACGGCGCGGCTGTACGCGGCGCTCGGCGACACGCTGCGCGACGCGGTGGAGCGCTCGCGCGGGCTCGCGGCGGGGGAGCTGAAGGCGGAGAAGAAGCTGGGGATGCGGGTGCACGGCCGCACCGGGCAGCCGTGCCCGGTGTGCGGGGACACCGTGCGCGAGGTGTCGTTCGCGGACTCCTCGCTGCAGTACTGCCCGACCTGCCAGACCGGCGGGAAGCCGCTGGCGGACCGGCGGCTGTCCCGGCTGCTGAAGTGAGCTGACGTGAGTGGTGCGGCAGCCGGGACGCGGGTCGGTGCGGATGCGGGTGCGGTCGCGGGTGCGGTGGCGGGTGCGCTCGCTCAGCGCTTGATCGCGACGCCGCCCCAGTAGTACGCGGCCCACGGGTTGGCCGGCGGCGGGCCGTCCGGGCGCCATGCGAGGACGGGGGTGACGCCCGGCTCGACGAGGTCCCAGCCGTCGAAGAAGCGCACGACGTCGTCGCGGGTGCGCGGCACGAGGGTCATCCCGCCGGCCCGGGCGGCCTCGGTGACCTGGCCGACGGCCACCGGGTCGAAGTCCTGGGTGGGGGTGGTGAGCGCGAGGCAGCTGCCGGAGGGCAGGGCGTCGCGCAGCGCGGCGACCCGGCCCCACGGGTCGTCCTCGTCGGCGATCAGCATCAGCACGGCGATCATCAGCAGGCCGACCGGCCGGTCCAGGTCGAGGGTCGCGGTGAGCGCCGGGTCGGAGAGCAGTTCCTCGGGCTTGCGCAGGTCGGCGTGGATGTAGGTGGTGCGGCTGGCCGGGGTGGAGACCATCAGGGCGCGGGCGTGGGCGAGCACGATCGGGTCGTTGTCGACGTACACCACGCGGGTGCCGGGGCTGACCTCCTCGGCGATCTCGTGGGTGTTGGGCGAGGTCGGGATGCCGGTGCCGAGGTCGAGGAACTGGCGGATGCCGTGCTCGCGGGCGAGGTGGCGCACGGCCCGGCCCTGGAAGGCGCGGTTGGCCCTGGCCATCTCCTTGATGCTGGGCACGGCCTGCTCGATGGCCTCGGCCATGGCGCGGTCGGGCGGGAAGTTGGTCTTGCCGCCCAGCCAGTGGTCGTAGACGCGGGCCGAGTGGGGAGTGGTGGTGTCGACGCCGAAACGTTCCCACTGGCTCAGCTCGGCGGGCTCGTCCTCGTGCTGCTCCCGGTCCGGGAAGTCCTGACTTGTCGTCATGGCCACGTCCTCTGATGGCAGATCATCACACTGGAGGGGGCCAGCGTAGCGGGCCTGTGTGGAACCTGTGCGTCCGGTGGGGGAAGGCCGGTGCCCTTGGGCCGTCGGAGTGGTGATCAGGTCCGTCGGGGGTGCCGACCGGGAGCCGGGGTTCCGGGCGGGGGAAGCATCCACCATGCTGTCAGATCGTCTGATTACCTCTCGGATTACTACGAACCCTGGCCCCGGGTCCGGATCGGGCCGCCCGTCCCGCCGGCTGCTGCTCGTCGCGGCCGGAATGTCGCTGCTCGGGGCGGCGGGCTGTCAGAACCCCTTCGACGGTGCGGATCCGCCCCCGGCGCCACCTGTGCCGGACGCCGCCGAGGCGGGCGCGGTCGGGGCGGCGCCGATCGGGTCCCCCTCGCAGTGGGCCTCGCCCACGGCCTCGCCCACCGCGCCGCCGTCCGCGACCCCGTCGAGGGCTCCCTCGCCGACCGCGACGGGCTCGCCGAGTGCGCAGGCCACGCAGGCCGCGCAGCCCGTCCAGCCCGTGCACAAGGTGCTCACCCAGGCGGAGAGCAAGCCGGTGTACGAGCTGGACCCGTCACGGAAGGTCGTGGCGCTCACCATCGACGACGGCCCGGACCCGCGGTACACGCCGGCCGTCCTCGACCTGCTCCAGAAGTACGGGATCCGGGCGACGTTCTTCCTGATCGGGGAGAACGCCGTCGAACACCCGGCCCTGGTGCGGGAGATCGCGGACCGCGGCCACCACATCGCCAACCACACCTGGACCCACCCGGACCTGCGGCACATGTCCGATTCGAAGGTCAAGGACGAGCTGGAGCGCACCTCGGACCTGCTCCTGCGGACCACCGGCCGGCAGCCGACCTGGTTCCGCGCGCCCGGCGGGGACTGGTCGGACGCCTCGCTGCGGATCGCCGCCGACCTGGGGCTGCGGAACATGGCCTGGTCGGTGGACCCGCGCGACTGGGCCAGGCCGGGGACGTCGGCGATCATCGACACCATCCTCAAGGACGTCCGGCCCGGCTCGATCGTGCTCAACCACGACGGCGGCGGGGACCGGTCGCAGACGGTGGCGGCGATCAAGGCGTACCTGCCGGTGCTGGTCGACTCGGGGTACTTCTTCACGGCCCCGCCGAACTGAGGGCGGTGGTGGCGGTGGCCGGTGCGGCGGGTAGCGGTTTGCTTGCTTAAACCACTCGAAAAGGTGGATTGGAAGAACCGTTTCTGCGCTTTTTGGGCCCATAGGGTGATCTCGCACCAATTCACCAGGTACCGCCGGGTACCACCTGAAAGGCCCTCAATCATGCGTCTCCGCAATGCCGTACTGGCCTCCGCCAGCGCCATCGCCCTCGTTCTCGCCGTTCCGACCTCCGCCGGCGCCGCCACCGGCGATTTCCTCTACAAGGTCGGCCCCGGGGTGCTGACCGGCCTGGCCGATCCGGAGAGCCGCGTGTGCATCGACCTTCCGGAACTCGGGAACGGCCCGGCCTTCGCGCCGGAGAACCTCACGAGCTCGACGGCCACGGTGTTCCTCGACGCCCACTGCGACGGGGACGTCTTCTACGTCATGAACCCGGGCAAGAAGCTCGGCGACAAGCTGAAGCTGCGCTCGGTCATCTTCTCCTGACCGGCGGCGACGGGTGAGGTGGCCGGGGCCGGGCGGTCGGCGTAGCGTCGAACTGTCCGGCCCGGTCGCCGGCGCCTCGTCGTGCCCCGTGGTCGGGCGCCGCAGCCTGGGCAGAACGAAGGAGGCCTGGGATGACCGGCAACGGCTACGCCCACCCCGAGGCGCTGGTCCGCACCGACTGGCTGGCCCACCACCTGGACGACGGCACCGTCAGGGTCGTCGAGGTGGACGAGGACACCAGCGCGTACGAGCGGGACCACATCCCCGGCGCGGTCGGCTGGAACTGGGCCACCGACCTGCACAGCAGCGTCGGCCGCGACTACGTCGACCGGGCGGGCGTCCAGTACCTGCTGCGCGCGGCCGGGGTGGAGGACGACACGACCGTCGTGCTGTACGGCGGCAACAACAACTGGTTCGCCGCGTACGCGTACTGGCTGCTGCGGCTGCGCGGGTTCGGGCCGGTGCGGCTGCTGGACGGCGGGCGGAAGAAGTGGGAGCTGGAGGGGCGCGAGCTCACCCACGAGGTCATGGACTACCAGCACACCTCGTACCGGCTGACCGGGCCCGAGCGGCCGGAGCTGCGTGCGCTGCGGGACGAAGTGCTGGGCAAGGCCGAGGTGTTCGCGAAGCCGGGCACGGACGCGGTTCTGGTGGACGTCCGCTCGCCGGCCGAGTTCCGGGGCGAGCTGATCGCGCCGCCGCACCTGCCGCAGGAGCAGGCGCAGGTGCCCGGTCACATCCCCGGCGCGCTGAACATCCCCTGGTCGCAGGCGGCCAACGACGACGGGTCGTTCCGCTCGGCGGAGGAGCTGCGGGCGCTGTACGGGGGCCGGGGCGTGGGGCCGGAGCGCGAGGTGATCGCCTACTGCCGGATCGGGGAGCGGTCCGCGCACACGTGGTTCGCCCTGACCGAACTGCTGGGGTACCCGCACGTCAAGAACTACGACGGCTCCTGGACGGAGTACGGCTCGCTGGTGCGGGCGCCGGTGGCGCTCGGGGCGTGAGGGCGCCGAAATCCGGCGTTCGGCCGGTTGCATCATTTCGGCTTGTTTCTTTGCATGAACATCTCATAATCCGGGAGTGGATCCGGGGCTGCCGGGACAAGGATCGATCCGACCCTTCGTCCCAGCGATCCTGGAGGACCCGTTGCGCAAGAGGCTGATCGTCTCCGCCGCGAGTGCCATGGCCCTGTTCCTCGCCGTCCCGGCGTCGGCCGCCGACTTCCAGCCGGGCGCCCCCGGCATCGGCGACTCCTACTACCCGACTTACGGCAACGGCGGCTATCACGTCTCCCACTACGACATCCGGCTGAAGTACCAGCCCGCCACCGACGAGCTGGAGGGCACCACCACCATCCTCGCCACCACCACCCAGGACCTCTCGCGGTTCAACCTGGACTTCGCGCTGAACGTCCAGGAGGTCCGGGTCAACGGGCGGGCGGCCACCTTCGCCACCAGCGGGGAGCAGGAGCTGGAGATCACGCCCGCCCGGCCGCTCGCCAAGGACAGCCAGGTCACCGTGGTCGTGCGCTACAAGGGCGTGCCGTCCACCGTGAAGCGCTACGGCTTCACCGCGTGGCAGCGCACCCCGGACGGCGGGGTCGCGGCCGGCGAGCCCGAGGCGGCGTGGTGGTGGTTCCCGAGCAACGACCACCCCAGCGACAAGGCCACCTTCGACGTCTCCGTCCAGGTGCCCGACGGCAACGAGGTGATCAGCAACGGTGTCCTCGTGAGCAAGAGGTCCCAGGCGGGCTGGACCCGCTTCTCCTGGCGCGAGAACAAGCCCCAGGCGACATATCTGGCCACCCTGGCGGTCGGCAAGTTCGACGTCACCCAGGACACCACGGCGAGCGGCATCCCCGTCTACAACGCGTACAGCAAGGACCTCGGCGAGAACGCCGACGCCGCGCGCGCCAGCGTCGAGCGCACCGGCGAGCTCGTCGACTGGCTCAGCGGCTACTTCGGCGAGTACCCGTTCAGCTCCGTCGGCGGCTACGTGCCCAACTCCAAGGCCGGCTACGCGCTGGAGAACCAGACCCGGGTGTTCTACGGCGCCAAGCAGTTCGCCCGCGGCTCCAACACCTCGGTGGTCGTGCACGAGCTGGCCCACCAGTGGTACGGCGACAGCGTCTCCGTCGCGCACTGGAGCGACATCTGGCTCAACGAGGGCTTCGCGTCGTACGCGCAGTACCTGTGGTCCGAGCACGAGGGCGAGGGCACCGCGCAGGAGCTCGCCGACTACGTCTACGCCTCGCACCCGGCCGGAGACAAGTTCTGGACCATCAAGCCGGGCGACCCGGGCGCGGACAACCAGTTCGACTCCGCCGTCTACGACCGGGGCGCGGTGGCGATCCAGGCGCTGCGCAACACCGTCGGGGACGACGCCTTCTTCCGGATCCTGAAGGGCTGGCCCACCGAGCACCGCTACGGCAACGCGAGCGTCAAGGACTTCCAGGCGTACGCGGAGACGATCTCCGGGCAGGACCTCGGGGAGCTCTTCACCACCTGGCTGTTCACCCCGTCGAAGCCGGCCGTCGGCCCGGCGCCGAAGGCCGGCGTGGACTCGCAGGCCTCGCTCGCCGCGCGCTCGGACGCGGTGGGCACCGCCGACGAGCCGCAGGCCGTCGTCGAGCCGAAGTCCTGGCAGAAGATCCAGGACAGCCACGCACGCGGCGGCGAGCGCTGACCTCACTGCCGAACCGACCCCGCGCCGTCCGCCGCCAGCAGTTCACCGAGGCGGCGGACGGCGAAGGGTGTGAGGCGCCGGACCGGGAGCAGGCGGCAGGGTGCGGTGCCGACCAGGGCCGGGCGGATGCCCGCCTGCTCCTCGAACTCCCGGCCCACGACCGGGAAGTGGGTGTCGTTGTCGTTGCCCACGTCGATCGTCTCGATCCAGACGCGCTCGCCCGCGACGGCCATCGGGAAGCGGCGCAGCTTGCGGCGCGGGGCAGGCGCCAGCGACTCGGCGTAGTGCAGGAAGGTGTTCCGGTTGTGGCCGACGCCGAGCAGCAGCACGTGCGCGTCCAGCTCGTGCAGCGCACCGAACGGGGACTCGCGGCCGACCGCGTCGCCGAGTGACTGCCGGGCGGTGATCCGCGCGGCCTCGGCTCCGACGGCCGCGACCGACGCCTGCGGGTGCGGGCTGCGCAGGCTCTCCGGGAGCGCGCGCAGCGCCTCCGCTATGGCGCCCATCGGCGACGGCATGGCGGGGTGGAACAGCGGGACCGCGGCCCGGCGTTCGGCGATCTCGGGCGTCGGGACGCCGGTGTGCTCCGGGTGCGGATCGAGGACGACGGACCCGGTGAAGGCCGGCACCACGACCGTCCCGGTGGGCCCGACGGCCGCGCGCAGGCTCGCGACGACGGCGTCGGCGCCGCCCTCGACCCGGCCGAGGCTGGAGAGCGACGAGTGCACCATGAGCGCCATGCCCTCTCGGACGCCCATCGAGCGCCAGGCCTCGGTGAGCCCGGCGGCGGTGAGCGGCTCGGTGAGCGGCTTGTTGAGCGGTGTGGTGCGCGGCGTGGAGTCGTGTGCGGTCATTGTGCCCCCGTTCGTCGGGTCGTTCGGGGCCGACCCTAGCCCGGGGGTCTGACAATCGATCAGTTCACGGCGGGGCTCCGGCGTTCGACGAGGACGACGTCGCGCCAGCGGCCGTTCAGGCGGCCGACGCGTTCGCGGGTGCCGACGGTGCGGAAGCCGGCGCGGTGGTGGAGGGCGAGGCTCGCGCCGTTCTCCGGGAAGATCCCGGCCTGGACGGTCCAGATGCCGGCGGCGTCGGTGGAGGCGAGCAGGGCCGACAGGAGAGCGCGCCCGACGCCGCGCCCGTGGGCGGCGGGGGCGACATAGACGGAGTGCTCGACGACGCCCGCGTAGGCGCTGCGGGCGGAGACGCGGGACACGGCGGCCCAGCCGAGAAGGGTGCCGTCGTCGTCGAGGGCGACCAGGCGGTGCTCGGGCAGGCGGGAGGCGTCGAAGGCGGGCCAGTCGGGGGCGGCGGTCTCGAAGGTCGCGTCGCCGGTGTCGATGCCTGCCTGGTAGACGGCGAGGACGGCCTCGGCGTGGTCGGGGGTCATCGCGGTGATGTTCACCGGGCGTCCTGGTCGAGCGCGGCGAGGACGCGGGCCTCGTCCTCGGCGGTGAAGCCGTGGCCCAGGGGCGGTGCGCCGCGGTCGCGGTCCCAGGCGAGGACGTCGGCCGCGGTGACCGCGAGCGGAGTGGTGGGCAGGCCGGCCGCGCGGGCTCGGGAGGCGTCGCGCTGCTGGCCGGGCCAGAGTGCCGCCTCGCGGACCAGCGGGAAGAACGGCGGCGGCGCCGTCTCCGGCGACACCGGGACGACCTCGACCTCGGTGCCGGCGACCGCGGCGCAGGTGGCGATCACCCCGCCCAGCGTGACCGGTTCGGCCGGGCCGACGGCGTGGAACGCGCCGGGCCGCTCGTCCTGGACGAGCCGCAGCACGAAGCGGGCGAGGTCGCGCGAGTCGACCAGCTGGACGGGCTGCTCGGGCCGCCCGGGGAGCGCGATCCGGCCGCCGCGCGCCGCCCGACGCGCCCAGTAGGTGAGCCCGCGCTGGTCGTGGGGGGGGGCGCCGCCCCACACGGGCCCCCCCCACAAAGCCCCCCCCCCCCCCGCAGGCGGCGGCCACCCCAACCCCACG
>NZ_JBHWGD010000054.1:0-23214 GCF_042733235.1 Kitasatospora sp. NPDC059722 | reverse complement strand
CGCGACCCCCAGCCCCCCCCCCAGCGTTTTGGACGCGGCCCCCCCCCCCCCCCCCCGCGCCCCCCCCCCCCCCCCCCCGGCGCCCCGCCGCGGCCCCCGACCTCGTCCTCGCAGGCGACCTTGAGCCGGCCGTACGTCTCCTCGTCCAGCTGCTCGGCCTCCCGCAGCGGTGCCCGGCGCGGGGTGGACTCGTCCGAGCCGGGGGCGAGCCCGGCGCGCTCGTAGACCGCGTGGCTGGAGATGAACAGGTAGCGGCCGACGGTGTCGCCGAGCACGTCCATCGCCCCGGTGACCTGGCGGGGGAAGAAGCCGCTCAGGTCCACCACCGCGTCCCAACCGCCGTGCCGGAGGGCCGAGTAGTCGCCGGCGTCGCGGTCGCCGGTGAGGCGGGTCGCGGCGGGGAACAGGCCGGGGTTCGTCCGGCCGCGGTTGAAGAGGGTGACGTCGGCCCCGCTGCGCAGGGCTTCGTCGGCGATGGTGCGGCCGATGAAGGAGGTGCCGCCGAGGAGGAGGATTCGCATGCGGCCGAGCCTACTTCGGCGGTTCAAGCGGTTTTCAGCGCGCGCCGGCCAGGCGCGGGTAGTCGGTGAAGCCGGCGGCGCCGTGGGTGTAGAGGCGGGCCGGGTCGAAGGCGGTGAGCGGGGCGTCGACGGCGAGGCGTGCGGGCAGGTCGGGGTTGGCGATGAAGGCGCGGCCGTAGGAGACCAGTTCGGCGAGGCCGGAGTCGAGGACGGCCTCGCCGCGGGCGCGGTCGGTGGCGGCGCGGTTCTCGCCGACGTTGGCGATCAGCGGGCCGTGCCAGCGGGGGCGGAGGTCGGCGAGGGCGGGGTAGTCGTCGTTGTCGGTGAGGTGGAGGTAGGCCAGGCCGAGGCCGTCGAGTTCGTCGAGCAGCGCCCGGTAGACGGGTGCCGGGTCGGCCTCGGCCATGCCGAACTGCGGGTTTCCGGGGGACAGCCGCAGGCCGAGCCGGTCCGGACCGATCGCCGCGGCGACGGCGGTGACCAGCTCGACCGGGAAGCGGAGGCGGTCGGCGAGGGTGCGCGGGCCGTACTCGTCGGTGCGGAGGTTGGTGTTGTCGGCGAGGAACTGGTGGATCAGGTAGGAGTTGGCGCCGTGCAGCTCGACGAGGTCGAAGCCGGCCGCGAGGGCGTTGCGGGCGGCGTCGACGTGGTCGGTGACCGCCCGGCGGATCTCGTCGCGGGTCATCGCGCGCGGGGTGACGGCGTCGGCCTTGGCGCCGTCGCGGACGTGCACCGGGCCCGGGGCCGGGACGGCGGACGGGCCGGCAGGGACGTCGCCGAGCAGGCGGTTGAGCGGGTGGCCCTGGCGGCCGCCGTGCATCAGCTGGGCGACGATCCGGCCGCCGGCCGCGTGCACGGCCTCGGTGACGGCCCGCCAGCCGGCGGTGTGCTCCGGCGTCTCCAGGCCGGGCAGGCGCCAGCCGGACTGGCCGGCCCGGCTGGGCCAGATGCCCTCGGTGATGATCAGGCCGGCGCTCGCGCGCTGGGCGTAGTACTCGGCGACGACCGGTAGCGGTGTGCCGTCCTCGGCCGCCCGGTAGCGCGTCATGGGGGCCATGACGACGCGGTTCGGCAGGTCGAGCGCGCCGAGGCGGTAGGGGGTGAGGAGCGGGCCGGTGATGGCGGTGGTGGTCATGCCCGCACGGTAGAACCTGACACCGGTGTCAAGTTCAAGCGGTGTCAGGTTCAAGCGGTGGCCGGCGCCGCGGCCTCGTCCAGGACCAACTCCTCGATCCCGTAGAGGAATTCCTCCATGGCCGAGCGTGGCAGCACGGCGGGATCGGCGGTCATGACGAGGCTCAGCGCGTCGGCCGTCCGGACGGCGTCCAGGGCGTAGGTCAGGTCGGGGCGCGGCTCGAAGTCGACGGGCCAGGTGAGAGTGGTGCGGTCGTCGCCGCCCACTGCCTCGGCGGGGACGGGCGGGGCCAGCTCACGGGTGTCGTTGAAGACGCAGGACCGGTCGGCGAGCGGGACGCCTCCGGCGGCGAGGGCGGCGATCTCCTCGTCCAGGCGCAGTTTGTCGTAGTAGGCGTGGCGGTAGGTGCCGATCGCGGCGGCGTGCGTGCGGCGTACGATCCCGCCGAACTCGCCGGTGGCGTCCGGGAGGTGGAACAGGCCCTCGCCGGCGACGGTGCTCACGGCGTTCGTCAGTTCGGGCAGGAAGCGGTTGTTGACGACGACGTGCAGGACGGCCTCGGAGGAGCCGGAAAGCTTGGCGGTCATCGCGGCGGTGGCGGCGAGGAGGACGGAGGAGGAGCTCACCCGGTGTGCGGCGGCGACGAGTTCGACGGCGGCGGGCAGGGCGGGGGAGCGCAGCACGGCGTTCGGGAAGCGGGTCGCGGCGGGTCCGTTCGGCTGGGGGAACAGGCGGGCCGGGCCGAGTCGCAGCTTGCGCAGGAACTGCTTGCGGGCGCCCGCGTCCCGCCGCCTGCCGCGTTCGGAGGCCTGGAACTCGGCTTCCTCCAGCGGCTGTTGGGCGGGCTCGCGGAGCGCGGCCAGCTCGGCGGGCGCGGTGCCGAGGCAGAGTGCGGTGAGGTCCGCGACGAGGCGGGTCATGCCGTTGCCGTCGACGGCGGTGTGGGCGAGCACCAGGCTGACGTGGCGGGCCAGGCCGCCGTGCTCGACCACGCCGACGCGGATCGGCCACTCGCCGGCGCAGTCGAACGGGCGGGCCGCCAGCTCGTCGTGCAACCTGGCACCGGTGGCGGCGAGTCGGCCCGGGTCGGGGCAGTGTTCGGTGTGCACGGCGAGTCGGCCGTCGGGGTCGACGAGTTGGCGCAGCAGCCCCTCCTCGTCCGGGACGAGCCGGGTGTGCAGCGCGTCGTGCAGGTGGAGCAGCCGGTCGAGGGCGGTGAGCAGGACGGGCAGCGGCAGGCCGGGGTCGAGCGGGGCGGCGGTGGTGATGGTGTAGCGCGGCGCGTCGCCGGGGGCGAGGCGCCGGACGGCGTCCCAGATGGCCTGCTGGCCCCAGGTGGCCGGCCCGGAACCGGACCGGCCGGACGAGAAGGCGATCTCCGGCAGTTGACGAGTGGTCACCGTGTGGCTCTCCGTAAGGGCGTGGATCGGTACGTCCTGGCTGGTGCGGTGGGAGCGCGTGGGCCGTTCGGGGAGAGTGTGGCGCACCGGCCGCCGGGCCGTCGAGAGAGCGGGTGACGAGGGGCCTAATGGACGTCCGCGGTGACCGCGTAGACGTCGGCGAGGCGGGCGTCGAACGCGGGCCGGGTGAACAGGTAGTCCTGGCTGCCCGCGGACTCCAGGGCGTACGCGGCCAGCACACAGCCGGTCCGGGCGGCCTGTTCGTCGTCGAGGCCGTCGGCCTTCGCGGCGAGGAAGCCGGCCCGGAACGCCCCGCCGCCGCCCGCGCCGTCGGGCAGCCGGGAGATCGGCGCGGCGGGGACGGCGATGGAGGGGCTGGTGGCGTAGTCGATCCAGACGCCCTCCGCGCCGAGGGTGGTGATCCAGGCGCCGACCCGGTTCAGCACGTCGGCCGCCGCCCAGCCGGCGTGCTCCAGGAGGGCGGCGCGCTCGCGGCGGTTGGTGACCAGGTAGGTGGCGCCGGCGAGGACGGCGTCGGCGCCGGCCCGGCCGAGCCGCTCGGTGCGGCCGGCCACGTCGACGAGGTACGGCAGGCCGCGGCGGCGGCACTCGGCGGCCCGCTCGGCGAGCACCTCGGGCTCGGCGGGGCCGAGGAAGACCAGGCCGACGTCCTGCGGCCAGCCCTCGGGGCCGGGCGCGTCGTCCTCGGCGAGGGCGCCGGGGTGGTAGGAGACGATGCGGTTGTCGTCGGCGTCGGTGGTGCGGGTGTAGCGGGCGGTGGCCAGG
This sequence comes from Kitasatospora sp. NPDC059722, assembly GCF_042733235.1. Lineage (NCBI taxonomy): Bacteria > Bacillati > Actinomycetota > Actinomycetes > Kitasatosporales > Streptomycetaceae > Kitasatospora > Kitasatospora sp. NPDC059722. The sequence goes on along the minus strand of NZ_JBHWGD010000054.1, from coordinate 19,372 downwards.
CCGGTGGAGATCCGGACCCGCGAGGTGTCGACGCCGACCTCCTCCAGCCGGGCCCGGTACTCGCCGAAGTCCTTGCCGGCCGCGCCGAGCAGCAGTGGCGCGCGGCCGAGCCGGCCGAGGCCGAAGGCGACGTTGGCGGCCACGCCGCCGTAGCGGACCTCCAGGTCGTCGACGAGGAACGACAGGGACAGGTGCTGGAGCTGGGCCGGCAGCAGCTGGCTGGTGAAACGGCCGGGGAAGGTCATCAGGTTGTCGATGACGATCGGGCCGGTGACGGCGATTCTCATGGGGTGCCTCACCTGGGGTGAATGGGTGCGAGCGGGACTGTGCCGGGGGAGGCGGGGGAAGGGGATCTCAGAGGGCCCAGAGGACCCAGGCCAGCAGGAGCAGGTTGGCGGTGCCCTGGGCGACGGCGCTCGCGAGCGCGGAGCCCGTCCAGGCGCGGCAGACGCCCAGGGCGACGCCCATCGCGAAGACGGACGGCAGGACGCCGCAGATCACCCGGGCGTTGAGCGGGTTGAGCCCGTAGTCGCCGAGGTGGACGAGGGCCCAGCCGGCCGAGGTGACGGCGATCGCGACGAGCGGGCCGCGGGTGCGGGCGACGGCGTCGTACAGCACGCCGCGGTAGCAGACCTCCTCGACCAGCGGCACCAGGAGGCCCATGCAGAGCACCATGGCGACTCCGGCGACGACCGGCTGCCCGGGGGCCATCTGCCGGAAGAGCTCGGGGACGAGGGAGGTCCAGTTGTCGGCGCCCCGGCCGAACGCGGCCCGGGTGGCGAACACGGTGTTGGCGTAGGCGAGCACCACGAGGCCCGTCCCGGCGAGGGCCGGGAGGAAGCGGAAGCGGCGCAGGCCGGCCGCCGCCCACTCGGCCCGGTCCAGGACGGTGACGACGGCCGCGCTCAGGCCGACCGAGAGCACCATCAGCGGCATCGACACCGCGCCGGCGATCCGGACGACGGCGAGCACGGCGAACACCTTGGCGGCGGAGGAGGCCGGCGCCTCGCGGTGGTGCCGCCTGAGCCGGTGCAGGGTGCGCCGGCGCAGGGGAGTGCGAGCCCGCCCGGCGGTGGCGGGCGCGGGGGTGGCGGGCGCCACCGCCGGACGGTCCGCGGTCACGGGCGGCTCACCCCGCCTTCGCGGGGGCCGGGGCGGAGGAGCGGCGCAGGCTGGGCAGCCACCAGTTGTAGCGGCGGAACAGCAGCAGCGTCGCCGGGACGAACAGCATCCGGATGAGCGTGGCGTCCAGCAGGACGGCGAGGCCGAGGCCGGCGCCGTACTCCTGGAGCATGATCGTCGAGGAGAGCGCCATGGTGCCGAGGCTGCCGGCCATGACCAGGCCGGCCGCGTTGATCACCCGGCCGGTGTCGACCACCGCCCCGACGGTCGCGCTCTCCTGGTCGGCCCCGCCGCGCACCAGGTCGCGGACGCGGGTGACCAGGAAGATCTCGTAGTCCATGCCGAGGCCCATCATCAGCACGGTGAGGAAGATCGGCAGGTCGTCGATGATCGCCTTGTCGAGCCAGAAGTGGAAGACCAGCACGGTGATGCCGATCGCCCACACGTTGCTCATCATGATCGTGAGGATCAGCCGGATCGGGATCAGCAGCGAGCGCAGCGCGAACACCAGCATCACGAAGACGCCGACCGAGACGAGCCCGATCATCTGCCAGAAGCTGGAGTCGAGCGCGTCGCCGTACTGCCGGTCGACCTGGGTGGCGCCGCCGACCGCGAGCGGGCCGACGTCGCGGGCCGCGGCGGTGACGTCCTGGATCCGGTCGACGGTGTGCACCGCGGCCTCGGTGTAGGGCTTGTCGGCGAGTTCGACGACGATCCGCAGCGCGCCGTCGTCGGACAGGTAGTCGCGGCGGACGTCGGGGCCGAGCGCGTCGAGGTCGGCGGCGCTCACCGGCGTGCCGAAGGGCCTGGTCACGGCGGAGACCCGGGCGACGCCCGGCACCGCGGCCAGCTTGTCGGTGAGGTCGGTGACGGCCTTGCGCCCGCTGTCGGTGAGGTGGTGCTGCCCGTCCACCACACCGGGGTCCGGCCGGCCGACGACGAGCGTGGGCAGCACGGAGGCGTCGCCCCACTTGCGGGCCACGAGCTCGAAGCCCGTGCGCGAGTCGGTGGCCGGGCTGAGCGCGACCGGGTCCGCCGTGGAGCGGTGCTGGGCGGTGATCACCGCGAACGGGACCGTGACGGCCGCGAAGAGCAGCACGATCGCCACCTTGCGGCGGCGGGCGAGGTCGGCGGCCCGCTTCAGGTGGCGGCCGAGCGCGCTGCCGTGCTCCAGGTCGGCCAGCGGGTCGCGGCCGAGCCAGAAGAAGCGGTCGCCGAGCAGGACCAGCAGGGCCGGGGTGAGCGTCAGCGCGGCGAGCAGCACGATCGGGATGCCGATCAGGCCGCCGTAGCCGAGCGGCGGGATCCAGTCGACGGGCGAGAACAGCGTGGCGCCGAAGGCCAGCACCACGGCGACCGCGGCGAGCAGCATCGACTCGCCCGCGTGCGCGGTGGCGTGCACGGCGGCGTCCTTGGGCGAGCGGCCGGCCAGCCGTTCCTGCCGGTAGCGGGAGGACAGCAGCATGCTGTAGTCGACGCCGGCGCCCAGCATCACGAAGTTCATGATGGTGATGGTGAACTGGGTGAGCGTCACGCCGTGGCCGAGCGCGAACAGCGCGGCCTGGCTGACGGTCATCGCGAGGCCGATCGCCGCCACCGTGAGCACGGCCGGCACGACGGCCCGGAAGAACAGCAGCAGGACGAGGAAGATGATCGCGTAGGCGACCGTCTCCATCAGCGCGTTGTCGTCCTCGGCCTTCTTGTACGTGTCCTTGATCAGCGCCAGCTCGCCGGTGACGTGGGCCTCGACGTCCGGCCCGGCCCCGGCGGCGCGCTGGGCGCCGGCGATCGCCGAGCGGAGCCAGTCCACGTCCGGGTCGTGCCCGGCCCGCTTGGCGAAGCTGACCGAGACCAGGGTGGCCTTGCCGTCCTTGGCGACCAGCCGGTCGACGGCCTCGGCGGGCACCGGCACCGGGAAGGTGCGCCAGTCCGTCGCCTTGGTGAACGCAGCCGAGATCGGCAGGAGTTGGGCGTCGTCGGTGACGGCGACCGCCTGGCGGGCCGGATCGGCGAGGGCCGCCGGGACCTGGCCGGCCGCGACGGCGGCGTCCACCGCCTGCCGGCGGGTGTCCGGCGTCGCCGGCGTCTGCGCGGCGGCGAGCTGCTGGTCGACCTGGGCGCGCAGGCGCTTGAGGTACTCGGTGGTCGAGTCCCGGTACAGCGTGTACGCCGAGGTGGACTGCTGCACCTCGCCGGTGCGTACGCGGGTGGCGATCTGCTCGTCCAAGTCGGCCAGCATGGCGCGCAGTTGGGTGCTCCGGACGTCCGGCGCGCCGATCGCGACGATGGACTCGCGCTGCGAGCGGGCCGGGAACGACTCCTCTATGAGCCGGTCGGCCCGGGCACTGCTGGTGCCCGGCACGACCTTGGACGCCCCCTGTTTGGTGAGGACGTCGTTCAGCTGCGAGGCGAACGGGAAGCACGCCGCGATGACCAGCACCCAGATCACGAGCACGGTCTTCGGGCGGGCGGTGAGCCCCTCGGCGAGGCGCAGCAGCCGGTGCTGCACCGCGCCGTGGGTGGTCTCCGCCGCCGGTGCGGGTGTGGCGGTGGTGGTCATGCGCTGCGGACTCCCTCGCGGTGCCGGCCGCCCGGCCCGGTTCCGGTGGTGGTGCCCGGGTTGGTCCCGGTGACGACGACGAAGGTGTGGCGCAGCTCCAGTGCGCCGTGGCGGGCGACGTGTTCGGCGAGGCCCTTGCGGATCAGCTCCAGGGCGTGCTCCTCGCGGCTCTGGTCGACGGCGTCCTTGAAGCCGGCCGCCGCGCCGGAGCGCTGGACCCACTCCAGGGCCTCCTCCGGGGTGGTGGCGGGCAGCACCTGGTGGCCGTCGCGCTGGACGTCCACGGTGAGGCCGGCCTTGGTGAACCAGCGGGCCACGGTGGCCGCGTCCTTGGGCAGGTTGACCCGGATCATGCCGGTGAGCAGCGACGGGTCGGCGGTGAACACCTTCTCCAGCTGCTCGATCAGCGTCTTGAGGGCGTCGCCGCGGGTCTCGATGACGACGATCCGGCCGCCGGGGCGCAGGACCCGCTTGATCTGTTCCAGCAGTCTGACCGGCTTGCTGTAGCAGATCGCCCAGCCGACGACGACGAGGTCGGCGCTGTCGTTCGGCCGGGCGCGCAGGAACTCCTCCATGTCCCCCTCCTCCAGGGAGACTTCGAGGTCCGGGGAGCGCATCGCCTCGGGCAGGACCTTGGCCTTGGCGACGGACAGCATGCCGGGGGACTTGTCGACCGCGCGGACGGAGCCGCGGCCCTCCAGCTTCCGGACGATGTCGTGGGTCAGGTGGCCGGTGCCGCAGGCGAGTTCGAGGACGTCGTCGCCGGGGCTGACGGTGACCTCGCGCAGGGCGGCGAGCGAGTGGACGCCCATGACCGGGCTGAAGTAGGTGTCGTAGCTGGAGCTCGCGGCGTCGTAGTCGGGCGTGGTGTCGGCGTTGGTCCGGCTCAGGGTCAGTCGCAGGGCGCGGGCGGCGAGTCCGAGGCGGCTCATGGCTGGCTCCTTGGGGTCGGGACGGGTGCGGGCATCGTGGTAAGGGGTGGTGCTCGGCTCGGTTCCTCTACGGGGCGGGGCTGGTCGCGGTGGGGCTATTCGTGGTGGGGCTGGTCGCGGTGGGGCGTGGTCGCCGGGGTGCTGCTGTGGGCGAACTGTGCGGCTGAACCGGGACGTTGGACCGGGCGGGACAGGTCGGCGACGAGCAGGAGCCCGCCGGTCCCCGCGAGGGTGCCGAGCACGGCCGCCGTCGCCGCCGGGGCCGAGGCCGCCGCGACGGCCCCGGCGGCCAGTGCCGCGAGGGCACCCGCCGCGACCGCCGCGCGGGGCGCGGTCACGGCGGCGGTGAGGAGCGCGGCCGAGGCGGCCAGGGCCGCGCACCACGGGCTGTCGGAGGTCGCGGCGGCCGGCAGCGCGCCGCCGACCAGCAGCAGCCCGGCGGCCGGCGCCCAGGCGGGCCGGTGCCGGCCCGCCCGCCGGTGGAGTGCGGCGGCGAGCACGGCGAGCGCGGCTCCCACCGCCGCGGCGAGGCACCACGGCAGGTCGGGCGCGTGCCCGTCGCCGGGGGCCAGGCCCGCGCCGAGGACGGCGCCGGCCGAGGCCCCGGCCAGAGCCGCGACGGCCGCCCGGAGCGCGGGCGGTGCCGGACGGCCCGCGGTGGCGGGACGGCTGCCGGGTCGCGTGGCGGCCGCGGTGTTCACGGCCGGGCCGCGGCGCCGGAGTCGGCGAGTTCGGCGAGCGCCTCGACCGCGTACCCGTCGTCGGCGTCCGGTTCGTCGTCGGCGAGGAAGTGCTCGGCCCGCGCGCCGAGCGCGTCCAGCACCCGGTCGAGGTGGTCGGTGGTGTGGGTGGCCATGAAGCTGAGCCGCAGCCGCGGGGACGCGGCGGGCGGCAGGACGGGGTTGGTGTAGACGCCGGCGTCGATGAGCTCCCGCCACAGCAGGAGGGTCTCGATGGTGCCGCGGGTGCGCAGCGGGATGACCGGGGTGGCGCTCTCGCCGGCGCTGATGCCCCGCTGGGCGAGGCCGGCCCGCATGTACTCGGCGTTCTGCTGGGCGCGTTCGGCCCGCCACGGCTCCTCGCGCAGGATGCGCAGGGCGGCCAGGGCGGAGGCGGCGCTGGCCGGGGTGGCCGAGGCGCTGAAGATCAGGCTGCGGGCGTGGTGCTTGAGGTAGTGGATGACGTCCTCGTCGCCGACGACCGCGCCCCCGAGGGAGGCGAGCGACTTGCTGAACGTGACGGTGATGAGGTCGACCCGGTCGGTGAGGCCGAAGTAGGAGCAGGTGCCGCGGCCCTTGTCGAGGACGCCGAGGCCGTGGGCGTCGTCGACGATCAGGCGTGCGTCGCGCCGCTCGCACACCTCGACGATCTCCGGCAGGGCGCAGAGGTCGCCCTCCATCGAGTACACGCCGTCGACGACGACGAGCTTGCCGGCGCTGTCGGGGACGGAGGCGAGGACGCGGTCGAGCGCGGCGGGGTCGTTGTGCCGGAAGCGTCTCAGCTTGGCGTCGCTGAGCCTGCCGCCGTCGACGATGGAGGCGTGCGCGTCGCGGTCGGCGAAGACGACGTCGCCGCGGCCCGCGAGCGCGCTGATGGTGCCGAGGTTGGCCTGGTAGCCGGTGGAGATGACGGCGGCCGCGGGCTTGCCGTAGAAGTCGGCGAGTTCGGCCTCCAGCTGGTCGTGCAGGGCCAGGTTGCCGTTGAGGAACCGGGAGCCGGTGCAGGAGGTGCCGAACTGCTCCACCGCCTGGGCGGCGGCCCGCTTGACGCGCGGGTCGGCGGTGAGGCCGAGGTAGTTGTTCGACCCGCACATGACCAGTTCGCGGTCACCGAGCGTGACCGTCGTGCCCTCGTTGCCGGTCAAAGGCAGGAAATACGGGTAGATGCCGGCCGCCATGGCATCGCGGGCGGCCGTGTAACCGGAGACTTTCGAGAATATGTCCACCATATTTCCCTCGAATTCAATGGGCGGTGCCCCGGCGGGCCCGGGCGCCGTGCTTTACCGGCGCGCCGAACACGAAATGTCATGGACACCCGGCCGCGGACGGGCAGGTGAAAGTGCCACGGGTGCGGGAGAGTGGCCCGGGCTGGGGACGGCGCGCCGTTGCGCTGTGCCCGGGCTCGGTGCACCCCGTCGTGCCGATGCTCGGCAGACGATCGACGAAGGATGGGTGTGCGGCGGTCGGCAGGGTCAACGCCCAGCGTGGGATGACTGCTTGGCTGCTCGCCAGTCAGTGCGGGAAGGGTCGTCCGCAGTCGTGCCGACCCTTGCCGGACCCGTGTGGGTGCAGACGGAACCGCATGGCTCGCAATGATCCCCCGTGGATGTCGAAGAGCGTTCCCCCCGGCCCGGGTGAATTCCCGGGCCGCCTTTTCGATCATCGTGCGCAGCAAACATGAGGCCGCAGACCGGTGGAGCTTCCGCCGTTTCTCCGCCGTCGGCCGAGGAAACGAAAGCATGCGCGATGGAGGCTGTCAACAACCATTCGGCGGTGGCGTGTTGGGGTTTCTGTCTGGTACTCGCCGGTCTGCTAGGCTGCGTCCGACCGTCTGGACGGTTTGTAACACGGAGAGAGGGAACCACCGGTGCGTGATCAACTGCTCGACGCCGTCGAGCGGCTTCTGGTGCGCGGGGGCGTCGACGCGGTGCGCCTGGACGCCGTCGCCGTCGAGGCCGGCGTGAGCAAGGGCGGGCTGCTGCACCACTTCCCCAGCAAGCGGGCGCTCGTACAAGGTGTCGTCGAGCGCCTCGCGGACCGGTTCGAGGCCGTACTGCCCGGCCCGGACGCGCCGGCCGGCGCGTTCGCGCTCGCCTGGCTGGACGCCAGCATCCCGGCGGAGTCGCCCGCCGGGGACACCAGCGGCGCCGACCAGGTGCCGGTCGCCCTGCTCGCCGCGGCCGGCGGGCCCGAGGTGCTGGACGTGCTGCGGGAGCGCTACGACCGGTGGCAGCGGCGGCTCGTGGACAACGGACTGGATCCGGCCGTCGCGACGCTCGTCCGCTTCGCGGTCGACGGCTGGTGGACGTCCCGGCTGCTCGGCCTCGCCACCCCGCACGACGACCTGCACCGACGGCTGCGCGGACTGATCGTCGAACTCACTGGGCAGGGAGACGGGTTCACGCAGTTGGCGGCCCCGGGCAACCGGGATTTCACGTAGCGCACGCGCCGGCTTCACGCCGCACGGGCCCGAATTCACCGTTCGCGAGTTCACGGCAACTTAACCGTGGGGCGGGCGATTTAACACCGCATCAGCTGAGCACGACCGGAGTTCACACCGCACGGAGCCGGACGATCGAGGGGGTCGCCCGGCCGGTCGACCCGGACGGGACCATCCCGTCCGGCCGAGTCACCACGATGACGGGGGACGGACGGCATGACGGCATACCTTCTGGTCGGAGCGGCGATCTGCGCCGAGGTCACGGCCACCCTGGCGCTGCGCGCCTCGCACGGTCTCACCCGGCTGATGCCCAGCGTGGTCGTCGCGATCGGTTACATCGCGGCGTTCGTGCTGCTCGCGCAGGCGCTCAAGTCGCTGAACGTGGGCCCGGTCTACGCGGTCTGGTCCGGCCTGGGCACGGTCGGCGCGCTCGTCGGCGGGGTGGTCGCGTTCGGCGAACCGGTCAAGCCCGCGTCGGTGGCCGGGGCGGTGCTGGTCGTGGCCGGCGTCGCGGTGATGTACCTCGGCGGGGGAATGAGTCACGAATGACGGTATGACCCGCGACGGAGGAGTCCCCATGCGTGCCACGCCCGCCCCGAGCCCGGTGCTGCGCTTCACGAAGGCGTCGATGCTCGTCACCGACGTCGGCTTCCTGGTCTACTGGGCGGCCACGCTGCTGGCCCTCGTCCCGGCCGAGTACGCGTACAAGGACTACGACAACCCGGTCCTGAGCGACTGGAACTACTCGTTCGTGCTGCTCGACGTGCTCGCGAGCGCCACCGGCCTCACCGCGCTGCGGCTCGGCCGCTGCGGCGCGGCGGGCGGGGCCCGGCCGCTGATGCTGGTCTCGCTCGCGCTCACCAGCACGGCCGGGCTGCAGGCGGTCGCGTTCTGGGCGCTGCGCGGGGACTTCTCGGTGACCTGGTGGCTGCCGAACCTGTTCCTGCTGCTCTTCCCGGTGCCCGGAATCGTGCACCTCGTGCGGCGGATGGCGGTCGAGGCGGGCCGGACGCCGGCCTGAACCCGTCTGCCCGGTCGGCCTGTTGGACGTGATGACGGTGTTCTCCGCGGTACCGTCAGCCGTGCTTCAGGTAGTCGAGGGCGCGACGGATGGGGGGCTCCTCGCCGTGCGGGACCAGGTGGCGGTGGTACTCGCGGGCCAGCGAGGGTGGAAGCGTCCCCGCGATGTCGACGGCGCGCCGGACGGTACGGGCCGCGCCGTCGACGTCACCGGCGGCCAGGTGGGCCTTCATGCCGTCGAGCAGCCAGCGCCCGGTGAAGGTGGACGGGCCGCCGGACGGCGGCGCGGACCCGGCCGCCGCCACCGCGTCGAAGTGGTGCGCGGCCTCGTGCGGGCGGCCGAGGAACAGCGAGGCCGTGCCGTGCGCGGCGGTGAGGATGCGTTCCAGGTTCCTGGCCCCGGAGCTCTCGCCCGGCGCCGGACGTCCGCCGGTGGCGGTGAGGGCCCGGCCGGCGAGGTACAGCGCCCGGGCGACGTCGTCGGCCCGGCCCAGGCGGGCGAGGGCCAGCGCCTCCTGGCTGTGCAACTGGCTCGCCGCGGCAGGCCGGAGGCCGGGCCCGACGGCGCGGGCGGCGGCTATGGCGAGGAGGGCGTCGGCCGGATCCCCGGCGATGGTGTGGCAGTACGCCAACTGCCGGAAGCCCACGACGAGGAGGGGAGCGTCTCCGGCGGCTCCGGCCGCGCGGATCGAGACGAGGGCGTGGCGCTCCGCGCGGGCGGCCTCGTTGAGGGCGTTGCAGAGCCACGTGCAGAGCTGGGCGGTGCGGGCGGCGAAGCGGTAGAGCCGCCGACGGGTCCGGTGGTCGTGCTGTGCGGTGGCCAGCAGGTGGACGACCAGCCGGTGCTCGGCGTGGGCGGCGGCGTACAGGCTCTCGGGCGGCACGAGGGTGCCGCCGTGGTGCTGTTCGAGGGCGGTGACGCGGGTCTCGATCCACTCCAGTTGCTCGTCGGCCGGTCCGGACCCCGGCCGGTCGGAGTGTGCCGCGGACTCCGTCGAACGGGCGACTGCCGCGCGCAATTGGGCTCGCAGGGCGGATCCGGTGAGGAGCAGGGCCGACGGCCCGGGCGTGACGGGGTGGTGGACGGAGCCTGCCAGGGCGAGCAGTGCCCCCTCGTCGGTGTGGGGCTGGTGGAGCAGGGCGGCGTCGCCGGTCGCCAGGTGGAGCCAGTGCGGCCAGCCGAGCAGGTAGATCTCGCGGGCCGGAATGCCGTGGATGCGGGCCATGGCCAGCTGGGCGGTGTGCTCGGGCACGGTGCGGCCGGACTCCCAGCGGGAGACCTTCTCCCGGCGGGCGGCCATCTGCCCGAGGCCGAGTGCGGCGTGGGTGCGTGCGACGAGGCCGGCGTACTCGGGCTGGGACAGGCCCAGCGCCGCGCGCAGCACGAACAGAGGGTGTGTCAACGAAGGCGTCCCTCGGAGGGGTCGGGAGCCGCCGGGGGCGGGATACCCCGGGCCGGGCAGTGGATCCTAGGCAGGTCCGTACGTGTGCTCCCAGGCGTGGAGGCACCCCCGGGGCATGGCCGACGGCCTTGCGGCGCACGGCCGTTGTGTGGCTGGTCGTGTGGCCGGTTGTGTGGCCGGTTGTGCTCGTACGACGCGGGGTGACCGGGCGGTGGCAAAAGGAGAAGGAAGCGAACCGCCGCCGGCGTCCGCAAGGCGCTGTGAAGCGCTACTCGTCGTCGCCGTCGGCCGATTCGATGGGCTGGGCCCCGGCGTCGTCGCGGCCGGTTTCGACTTCGCTCTTCGTCATCGAACTTTCGTGCGGTGCGGTGTCCCGCAGGAATTCGAGGGCGCGTCGGACGGCCGGCTCCCGCCCGTGGGCGGACAGCCGGTCGCGGTATTGACGGGCGAGTCCCGGCGGGAGCGTTCCGGTGACGTGGACGGCGCGGTGCACGGCGACGGCCGCGGAACCGAAATCGCCGACGGCGAGATGGGCGTCGACGGCGTCGAGGAGCCAGGAGCCGGTGTGCGGTGACGGGGCGCCGGCCGGCGGTGCCTGGAGGGAGTCCACGAGGACGCGGAAGTGCGGCTCCGCCTCGTGCGGTGCGCCGAGGAGCAGTGCGGATCGGGCGCGGGCGACGGTGACGGTCAGCCGGTGCGGGGCCGCGCCGAACGGGGTGTCGCCGGCCGCCGGGGTGGCCGAGGCGGCCTTTCCCGCGCGGTCCAGCGCCCTGGCGCTGCCGGCGGCGTGCCCCAGCCGGGCGAGGGCGAGCGCCTCCGTGCAGTACAGGGCCGTCATGGTGCCCGGCGACGGCCGGGTACCGACGGTGCGGGCCGTTCGGACGAGCGCCAGCGCGTCGACCGGGTCGCCCCCGACGACGTGGCGCGCGGCGAGCCGGGCCGTCGCGACCGCCGCGAGGTCGGGCTCCGCCGCGGCGGCGGCCGCGCGGACGGCGGTGAGGTTGTGGCGCTCCGCGCGGGTCTCCTCGCCGAGGGCGCTGCTCAGCCAGGCGCAGACCAGTGCGGTGCGGGCGGCGAACCGGAAGAGCCGCCGGGCGGCCGGGCCGTCGTGGCCGTGGGCACCGATCAGGCGCACGACCAGGCGGTGTTCGGCGTGGGCCGCGCCGTACAGCGCGGCGGTCGGCAGGTACGTGCCGCTCTCGTGCCGTTCGAGTGCCGACGTGCGGGCCCCGATCCAGCGCAGCTGCTCGGCGGACGGGCCGGTGCCGTGCGGGCCGGTGTCGTGTGGGCTGGTGTCGTGTGGGCCGGTGCCGTCGGGATTCCGGTCGGCGTCGGTGGTGGCCCGCACGAGTGCGGTCCGGAGGTGCGTGGCGAGCGCCGCGCCGGTGAGGAGGAGCGCCGCCGGGCACGGCGCCTTCGGCAGGTGCAGCGCGCTGTTCAGGGCGAGCGCGGCGCCCGCGGCGGTGTACGGCTGGTCCAGCAGGACGGCGTCCCCGATGACCAGGTGCAGCCAGTGCGGCCAGCCGAGCCGGTGCACCTCGGGGGCGGGGACGCCGTGGTGGTGCGCCATGGCCAGTTGCGCGGTGGGCTCGGGCACCGTGCGGCCCGATTCCCAGCGGTGCACCTTCTCGCGGCGGGCGGCCATCTGTCCGAAACCGAGTTCGGCGTGGGTCCGTGCGACGATGCGGGCGTATTCGGAAGGGGAAAGCCCTTCCGCGGCCCGGATCAGGGCGAGGGGGTGCGCCAAGGATGCAGGATTCAAGTGTTCAGGACCTCGTGGGGGAGCCGCTGCCCGGCTCCGGCAGGGGATTTTAAAAAGGTCCTTCAGGAATTGGCCACGCACCGAGGCAACCCGGAGGCACGCCCCTGGGCATTGCCGCACGGGAGGGGACCGGGTAGTGGAGTCCTCACGAACTGACCGGAATACCGGCCGATGCGATTCGGCCCGCCGCGATTCGACCGATGCGATCCGGCCGGACGCGATTCGGCCGGCAGCGGGCCGGCGCGACCCGGGGTGGTCGGGCCGCGCCGGCCGGGTGCTCAGGAGCGGTCGGCGGTGACGACGTGGTAGTCGAGCAGGCCGTCCCGCCAGGCACCGACGAAGTTGCGCGACCAGTGCCCGGCCGGGACGACGTCCGCCAGGTAGCGGTCGAAGCCCGGCCACACGTCCGCGCCGATCGACTCCGCGGTGACGCCGGTGAACCCGGCCGCCGCGAGGTCCGCCGTGAAGCCGTCGAGCGGGTGGGCCACGTCCAGCCCGTCGGCGAAGCTGCTCAGCAGGAGGCTCAGCCGCTCGGCGGCCTCCGGGCCGGCGGCGGCGAAGAACGTCGTCACCACCAGCCGCCCGCCGGGCCGCAGCACCCGGGCCGCCTCGTGGGCGAAGCCCGTCAGCTCGCGGAAGTGCTGGGCCGCCTCGACGGAGTAGAGTCCGTCCAACGCGTCCGCGGGGAAGGGCAGTTCCTCGGCCGCGCCGAGGGTGTAGGCGAGCCGGTCCGGGTAGGTGGCGAGCGCCTTGGCGTTCACCGTGCGGGCGCGCTCGATCTGGTCCGGATGGATGTCGACGCCCGTCACGGCCGCGAATCTGAACTCGCGCAGCGCGAGCGCGGCGCCCAGTCCGCGCCCGCAGCCGACCTCCGCCAGCCGCAACTGGTCGCGGGGTTCGGGGAAGGCGCGCAGCACCCTCCGGTACAGCTGCTCCTGGCTGTGCACCCGTTCCTCCGGCGTCGGCGCGGCGAGGTCGATCCCGTGCCAGTCGCCGAAGTTGATGAAGCCGCCCGCGAAGCTGGCGGCCCGGCTCAGGTCGCCCGTGCCGTACGTCCGGTGCACGGTGGGAGGGATCCGGCTCTGGTCCATGGAGTCCTGCCTTCGGTGGGTCGTCGGTCCGCAGGGTCGTTGCGCGCGCCGCTCGTCCGGCGCGCCGCGGTACGTACCCAAACCGGTGCGGATGTGAACACAGTGCAGTCGAGTGGTCACGAAGAGGTGTCGGAGAAATGCGGTGCCCGTGGGGCCGCCGTCGGCTACAGTCCGCCGTGATCTCGCGGACCGAGGAAAGAGTGACGACGTGGACACCGACAACCGCCCCAAGCCCCCACTGGTCGGCGGCGAACGCGAGACACTGCGCGCGTTCCTCGACTTCCACCGCGCGACGCTCGCCATGAAGTGCGAGGGCCTGACCGACGAACAGCTGCGCCTCCGGTCCAGCCCGCCGTCCACCCTCACCCTGCTCGGGCTGGTGCGGCACATGGCCGAGGTCGAGCGCACGTGGTTCCGGCGGGTCATCGGCGGCGAGGACGTCCCCTTGGTCTGGTCGCCGGAGGGCGACTACCAGGCCGCGTACGACGCCACCGGCGCCACCCGCGACGAGGCCTTCACCGCCTGGCAGGCCGAGGTCGAGCACGCGCGCCGGATCGAGTGCGAGGCGGAGTCCCTGGACGTGACGGCTTACCAGCCGCGCTGGGGGGAGACGGTCTCGCTGCGCCTCGTGATGCTCCACCTCATCCACGAGTACGCCCGGCACAACGGGCACGCCGACTTCCTGCGCGAGGGCATCGACGGCACCGTAGGGGCGTAGGGGCGTAGGAGGGAAAGGCGTAGGGGGGAAGGTGTAGGGGGTAGGGGCGTACGCGGCGGTTCGCCGGAGTGGCGGGGATCACAGCGGCCTTCGCGTGTGCGGCGAAATGCGGCGGCCGTCGGGATGGTTGGCACGGGCAACCGTTCACGATTCCGTGCACACCCCCGGTACCCACGAGGAACCCCATGACCGTCACCGAGCCCGCCGCGTCCGCCGACCCCGCCGCCCGCGCCGCCGGGATCCTGTCCCGGCCCGTCACGATCAACGGGCTGACCGTGCCCAACCGCATCGTGATGGCGCCCATGACGCGCCGGTTCTCCCCGGGCGGCGTGCCCGGCGAGGACGTGCGCTCGTACTACGCCCGGCGCGCCGCCGCGGGCGTCGGCCTGATCGTCACCGAGGGCACGTACGTCGGCCACGAGTCGGCCGGCCAGGCCGACGACATCCCGCGCTTCCACGGCGAGGAGCAGCTGGCCGGGTGGGCCCGGGTCGCCGAGGACGTCCACGCGGCGGGCGGCACGATCGTGCCGCAGCTCTGGCACATCGGCATGGTCCGCAAGCAGGGTGACCCGCCGGTCGCCGGCGCCCCCGCCGTCGGCCCCTCCGGCATCCGCCTGGACGGTACCGAGGGCACCGGCCGGGCGATGACCCGCACCGACCTCGACGACGTGATCGGCGCCTTCGCCGAGGCCGCCGCGGCCGCCGAGCGCATCGGCTTCGACGGCGTCGAGCTGCACGGCGCCCACGGCTACCTGATCGACCAGTTCCTGTGGGCCGGGACGAACCGCCGCACCGACGCCTACGGCGGCGACCCGGTCGCCCGGACGAAGTTCGCCGCCGAGATCGTCGCCGCGGTCCGCGAGGCCGTCTCGGCGGAGTTCCCGGTGATCTTCCGCTACTCGCAGTGGAAGTCGGAGAACTACGACGCCCGTCTCGCCGGGACGCCGGAGGAGCTGGAGGCGATCCTCGCCCCGCTCGCCGAGGCCGGCGTGGACGCCTTCCACGCCTCGACCCGCCGCTACTGGGTCCCCGAGTTCGAGGGCTCCGACCTCAACCTGGCCGGCTGGAGCCGCAAACTCACCGGCCGCCCGGCCATCACCGTCGGCTCGGTCGGCCTCGACGGCGACTTCGTCCGCGCCTTCATGGGCGAGGGCGCCCCCGTCCAGGGCATCGACGATCTGCTCGACCGCCTGGAGCGCGACGAGTTCGACCTGGTCGCCATCGGCCGCGCCCTCCTCCAGGACCCGGAGTGGGCCGCCAAGGTCCTCGCGGGCCGCTTCGACGACCTCCGCTCCTACGACGCCGCCGCGGTCCGCACGCTCAGCTGACCTCCGCGCACGGCACGAGGCCCCGACCGTTCGCGCGGTCGGGGCCTCGTGCGTGCGGACGGTCGGGGCTCCGTGTGTGCGGACGGCCGAGGCTTCGTGCGTGCGGACGGTCGGCGCTCCGTGTGTGCGGACGGTCGGGGCCTCGTGCCGCGGGCGGAGCTCACCAGCCGAGGAGGTGGGTGCCCTCGCCGAGTGCGGTCAGGATCGTTTCGGCAGCGGCCTCGGGGGTGCCGGGGGCGTCGGCTTCGAGGGCCACGTAGTGCAGGGCGGCGCCGGTCGTCCGGCTCTCGCGGCGGAAGGTGTCGAGGGCCGGCGGCGCGGCCGGGCACTCCACGACGACCTGGTAGCCGCCGGTCGCGTACGCGAACGCCGCCTGTGCGGCGGCCGCCAGCGCGGTCGCGCCCTGGCGCTCGGCCCCCGGCGCCCCGGGGGCGAGCCGGCCCCGGCGGATGACGCGCAGGAAGTCGTCCGTCCGCAGGTGGACGCTCGGGTGCAGCTCCTCGGCGAGCAGCGCGGCCACCCGGCTCTGTCCGGCGCCCGACGGGTCGACGAGGACGACGACACCGCCGGCGCCCCGGCCGCCCCCGAGCTCCGGCCCACCTACGGTCGTACGGTTCACAGCTGCTGATCCCTTCGCGGGCCGGGGACGGTCGGGTAGCCGGGGCGAGGCGGTCGGAGTGCGAGCGGGCCGGTCGGCCCGGATGCGGGTGACCACCCGGATCTGGACGGCCATCCGGATCTGGACGGCCATTCGGATCCGGATGGTGGCCCGGATCCGGGTGGCGACCCGGATGCGGACAGCCGACCGCCTCGTCCCTACGACTGATGCTTTCGGGGATCAACCTAGTCCACCCGGGTGCCCCGAGTCGTCCCCCGTCCGGCCCGGGACCGCACCCGGACACGCCCTAGCGGTCCTCGGCGCGCAGCACGATCGGGTTGGTCAGGGCCGCCATCGGGCCCCACGGCAGGTCCTCGCCCATCGTGTTGCCCCGGCCCGGCGACCCGTCCGCCCTCGGGTGGCGCACCTCGGTCCGGACGTACGCGGCGAGCGAGGCCGTCGTCCGCCACACCACCGTGCCCGAGCCGCCCGCGGGCAGCGACTCCTGGTGCATCTGGCCCTCGTCGGTCAGGAACCGCACCGTCCCGCCCGGCACCCCGGACACGGCGAGCCGCACGTCCAGCGGCGCGTCCGCCGGGACGGCCAGCTCCTCGCCGATGCCGGCCTGCCGGCCGTCCCCGGTGACGGTGAACTCCAGCCGCACGGCCGCCGATTCGGCCAGCCAGCTGCGCCCGGCGCGCAGCCCGTCGAGGACCGCGTCCCGGGTGAGGTCCTCGGCCAGCACCACGTTGTGCGGCAGGCCGATCACCTGCGGGGCGCTGTGCGCGTCGCTGTTGCCCATCGCCGGCAGCCACGACCGGCCGTCCCGGAGGGCGACCGCGAGGCGCGCGTCCCACGTGTCCACGGCCGACTCGTCGTCGTACGTCCAGGGCCCGTTCCACACCTCGACCGCGTCCGCCTGCTCGTAGCCGAACTTCCACTGGCACGCGACGTACGGGCAGTACGGGTGCGCGGGCACCACCAGGCCGCCGGAGCGGTGCACCTGGCGGACGAAGCGGGGGAAGGCCTCGTCGCGCGAGCGGTAGCGCCAGTCGACGAACTCGCCCGCGGGGAGACCGAGCGCCAGCCAGTGGCCGTTGCGCGTGGTGATCTCCTCGCCCGGGACGATCAGCAGGTCGGGGCCGGCCAGCGGGCCCCACACGGCGTGCGAGGAGCTGGTGTTGTGGTCGGTGGAGACGATGAAGTCCAGGCCGGCGGCGCGGGCCCCCGCCGCCACCTCCTCCGGCAGCCTCCGGCCGTCCGAGTGCACGGTGTGCAGGTGGCAGTCGCCCCGGTACCAGGCGCGGCCGCGGCCCCGGGCCCGCTCGGCCGGGTACGACGGCGTGAACTCCGGGCCCGGCTCGCCGAACCGGAGGGTGACGTCGACGCGGTAGTCGAGGCCCTGCGGCGCGACCTGGTACGGGCCGAGCACCACGTGCCAGGTGCCCGCGCCGATCGGGCCCGGCAGGTAGCCCGGGGTCGCGGAGTCGCTCGCGATGCGGAACTCCGTGCGGAAGCCGCCGGACCAGCCGCGGAAGCCCGGGCCGCCGAGGTCCGTGCCGCGCTCGTCGAAGACGCCGATGTCGCAGGAGTTGCCCGGGGTGCCGGCCGGGACCGGGGGTTTGTCGTAGGTGTAGGACACGGCGATCTCGCGGACGCCGTCCGGCACTTCGACGGGGAGGTAGACGAAGTCGGGGGAGCCGGTGGGGAGGTGGCCGGTGAGGGTGAGGGTCTGGTCGGTGGTCCGGGGCGCCTCTGCCGCTGCTGCGGCGGCTGGGGTGGCTGGGGTGGTGGCCGCGGCCGCGGTGGTTAAGCCGAGGGCGGTGGCGGCGCCGGTGGCTAGGCCGGTGGCTAGGCCGGTGCGGAGGACGTCGCGGCGGGCGGGGTGGCGGTCGGGCTCGGGGTGCTGGGGGTGCTGGGGGTGCTCGGGCTGTTCGGGGGTGGCGGGCATCGGGGTCTCCGGTGTCGGGCGGGGTCGGCTTTGCCCACGCCCCTACCCGCGGCGGTGAACCCCGGGTGAGCCGGGCCCCACGGCGGCGGGGCGGGCCGGTGAAAGCGGGCCCGGCCTCGCCCGGCGGGCCGTGTCGCTACGGCGGGGGCGGGTTGCGGCGGGCGAGGATCGACCGGTTCATAGAAGCAGACGGTCAGGCAGTCGGATCATCGTGGAGGTCGGTGTGTCACTCAGTCGGCGGGCCCTGCTGGCGGCGATGGCCGGGAGCACGCTGGCGGGGTGCGGGGCCGCGAAGGGGGGCGTGGGGGCGGCGTCCGCTTCGGTGGGGGTGGGTTCGGCGGGGGCGGGCTCGGCGGGGGTTGGTTCGGTGGGGGTGGGCTCGGCGGGGGTTGGTTCGGTGGGGGTGGGTTCGCCGTCTGCGTCCGTTGCTGTTTCACCGACGGCCACCGCCTCTGCCGTGCCGCACGAGCTCACCAGGGCGGAGGCCGTCGCCCGGTACGGCGGCGCGGCGCCGACCGAGTGGGGGCTGGACGTCGCCGGGGTGACGGGCGAGCTGCCCGCCGGGCAGCAGGTGACCGCGCTCACGTTCGACGCCTGCGGCGGCTCCGGCGGCAGCGGGTACGACGCCGACCTGATCGACTTCCTGCGCGCGCACGCGGTGCCCGCCACGCTCTTCCTCAACGCCCGCTGGATCGACGCCAACCCCGCCGAGTTCGAGCGCCTCGCCGCCGACCCGCTCTTCGAGATCGGCAACCACGGCACCGTCCACCGCCCACTCTCCGTCACCGGGCGCTCCGCCTACGGCATCGCCGGCACCCGGGACGTCGGCGAGGTGTACGACGAGGTCGCCGGCAACGCCCACAAGCTCACCGACCTGCTCGGCCACCCGCCCCGCTTCTTCCGCTCCGGCACCGCCCACTACGACGACGTCGCCACCCGGGTGGTCGCCGACCTCGGGGAGCGCGTCGCGGGCTTCACCGTCAACGGCGACGGCGGGGCCACCCTCACCGCCGCCGAGGTCCGGCAGGAGGTGGCGGCGGCCCCGCCGGGCTCGATCGTCATCGCCCACATGAACCAACCGGGCGGCGGCACCGCCCGCGGCTTCGCGGCGGCCCTGCCCGGGCTGCTGGCGGCGGGGCGGCGGTTCGTGCGGCTGTCGGACGTGTTCTGACGGGCTCGTCCTCAGGCGAGGCGCAGGCCGTCGGGGAGCTCCTCCTCGATGATCCGCACCAGCCAGTCGAACACCGTCGGGCCGCGGCCCGCCCGGGCCTCGGCGAGTTCGGCGGCCACGTGTTCCCGGTTGGTGGGGTGGCAGCGGGTGAGGCGGTGCTCCAACTGGCGGACGGTCTCGGGGTAGCCGAGATTGCGCCGCGACACCTCGTGGTGCTGCCACTCGATCGCGTAGTCGCCGTCGTCGGGGGTGCCGAAGCCGCCGCGCAGGCAGTCGGCGAAGGCGTCGAGGTTCTTGCCGAAGTAGCCGCCGCAGCCGATGGATTCGCCCACGACCTTCCAGAAGTCGTCGAGGTTTCCGACCAGGGAGCCATCGATCACATAAGTCACGGTCACATGGCGAGGATAGTGCGGGGAGGGGTGGTGGGGCGTGGGGGTTTTCGGGTGGGGGTGGGGGGCGCGGCGCGGGGGGGGGGGGGTGGGGTGGGGGGGGGGGGGGGTGGGTGTGGGCGGGGGGGGGTGCGGGGGTGGCCGCGCCGGCGGGTGGTTGAATTTAAG
>NZ_JBHWGD010000053.1:34957-64334 GCF_042733235.1 Kitasatospora sp. NPDC059722 | reverse complement strand
GGCGCCGCGGCGCAGCCGGGCGCGGGCGGCGGCGCTCCCCGCGGTGCCTGTCCGCCGTGCTCCCCCGCCGCCGTTACCGGTATTCGACACCGACGGGGCCTCCGGCTCTGGTCGGGATCGGCGGCGCCGGCTGGGGCGGCTCACCGATGGTGACGAAACGTGCCGAAAAGTGACATACCCAGCAGAACCCAGGCTATCCCGGCTGCCGGGTCGTCTTGTCCGATTGACCTACCTGGCGCGGCGCCGGGCTCGCGCCGACAGGTGGGGGCTCAGGTGCCCAGGAGGCCGGCGACGTGCGGGAGGACGTCCCGGTCGTGGTCGAGCCAGTCGACCGAGTCCAGCTCGTCCGGGCCGAGCCAGCGCAGCTCGTCGTGCTCCAGGAGCGGACGGGGGTCGCCGTCGAGCAGCTCGGCGGCCCAGAAGTGCAGCTCCAGGCCCGGCCGGACGGCCCACGCGCCGGGCAGCCGCTCCAGCGCCCGGGCGTGCACGCCGAGCTCCTCCAGCAGCTCGCGCTCCAGCGCCTCGGACTCCGTCTCGCCGGGCTCGGCCTTGCCGCCCGGGAACTCCCAGCGCCCGGCCACCTCCGCGGGGGTGTTGCGGCGCGCGGCCAGCACCCGCCCTGCCCGGACGATCACGCCGCCGATCACGATCCGGACGGCGGCCTGCTCCTCGATGTTCACGGTTGCGGGATTCATGGCACGAGCCTAGGCGTCCCCGGCCGCGCGCTCGGCCTCGGTCCAGTAGAGCTGCTTGTGGCCGCGGGCCTCGAACTCCGCCGCGAGGCGCTCGGCCTCGTCCTTCGCCAGTCCCCGCGCGACGACGAAGCGGTTGCCGTTGTCGTCCTGCCGCATCACCCGAAAGGTGCTCATGGCGGGAGCGTATCCCCGGCCTGCGTGGGGGTCGGGCCGGGGATACCTGTCCCGAACCGTACGGGCGGCTCGCTACCGGCAGGTACGGGCCGGGTTAACTCCGGGTAAGACGGCGCGTCAGACCCGGAGGTCGGGCACCTGCTCGCCGGTGGACAGGCCCAGCTCGCGGCGGGCGTCCACGCTGAGCGGGGTGGTCTTGGCCGTCAGCAGCTTCGCCCGCCGGATCTCGCCCTCCAGCGCGGTCGGGTCGGTCGTCCGCGCTGCGGACTCCCAGGCGGTGGCGGCGTCCCGCTGGGCGGCGGCCAGCGCGGCGACCTTCGGCTTCGCGGCGTCCGGCCAGGACGTCGTCGTGCGGGACAGCTGCTCGGCCTCGGCGCGGGAGGCGGCCGCCATCCGCCCGGCCCAGGTCACGTACTCGGAGCCGGCCGTCGCGACCTCGCCCTTGGGCTGGTTCGCGTAGGCCGTGTTGAAGCCGCGGACGGCCTCCAGGTAGGCGAGCTGGGCGGAGGTCAGGCTGCCGCGGTCGGTGCGGACGGTGCCCACGTGCTCGGCGTCGCGGTCCTCGAAGGCGCAGGTGATGTACCGCTCCCCGTACTTCCAGTTGCCGGCGGTCGGGTAGAGGTAGATCTCGTCCATGCCGTCCGGGATCGCCCACTGGTCGAGGGCGTAGTTGTCGAGCACGGGGCGGCAGAGCTCCGCGGCGCGCTCGCGGATCGCCGACTCGCCCGGGTAGGTCCGGCTGTCGCCGGCCGGGGTCCTGGCGGTGCCGGCCACCTCGCCGTGGTGCGGGGCGGAGCAGGGCACCTTGCGGACCCAGTACACCGTCTCGTCGCCGCCGTCCGGGTCGACCCGGCTGCCCCCGTCCGGGGAGCTGTAGCAGTCCCCGGACTTGAGGGCGGACCAGCGGACCGAGCCGGCCGGGGCCTTGGGCGGCGCGCCGGAGTCGGCACGGTCGACCGGGCCCAGCACGGCGCCGAGGACGCCGAACACCGTGACCATGACGCCGAACACGCCGAACACCAGGCCCGTCACGGCCATGCCCATGCCGCGCTCGGCGCGCTTCCTGATCTGGACCATCGCGACGATCGACAGCACGAGGGCGACCGGCCACGCGCAGACGAGGCCGGTCACGAGGGCTCCGATGGCGAACCCGTTGACCTGCTTGGGGGGCTGGGGGTAGCCGTACGGGTAACCGGGCTGGAAGCCGGAGTACGCGGCGGGCGGCACCGACGCCCAGCCCCCGGCGGGCCCGGTGGCCCCGGCTGCCCCGACGGGCGGCGGCGGGGGCGGCGCCAGGGGCGGGGCCCCGGCGGGGGCGGCCCACGGGTCGGCGGGGGCCGGGGCGGCGGCAGGCGGGGCCGCGTCGGCGGGAGCTGCCGGGATGTCGGCCTTGGCGAGGTCCACCCGGTCCGCCGGGATGTCCGCGGGCTGCGGAGACTCGGCGGGCGGGGCCGATTCCTTGCCGAGGTCCACCCGGTCCACCCGGTCCGCCGGGGCCACCGGGTTCTCGGCGGGCGCGGGGTTCTCCGGCCCGGGGACGGGCGCGTCGGGATCGGGCTTGGACACGTGGACTCCCCCGGCCCGGCGGTGCGGGCGTCAGCTCGGCGTTCTGCGCCGCTCGGCGGCCTTCGGCACACCACTCGGACCCGAACGGGCCCGACAACGAACGGTCGCGCGACTTTACCCGATCTTTTCGAACGCCTGCCCGCCCTTTGTTCCCCGCCCCTCAGCCGCGCGCCAGGACCTCGCCGTGGAGCATCGAGAACCAGGCGTCCCCGGCGCCGCTCCACTCCCGCCAGCCGGCCGCGATCCGCTCCAGCTCCGCCCGGTCGGCGAAGCCCGCGGCCACCGCCGTGCGGGCGAACGCCGAGTCGACCGTCCGGTCCGCCCACATGCCGCCCCACCACGCGCACCGCTCGGGCGTCGCGAACGTCCAGGTGGTGGCGGTGGCGGCGACCTCGGCGAAGCCGGCCGCCCGGGCCCAGGACAGCAGCCGCCGCCCGGCGTCCGGCTCGCCGCCGTTGGCGCGCGCGGTCCGCCGGTAGAGCGCCAGCCAGTCGTCCAGCGCGGGCGCCTCGGGGTACCAGGTCATCGAGGCGTAGTCGACGTCCCGGGCCGCGACCACGCCGCCCGGCGCCAGCACCCGGCGCATCTCGCGCAGCGCGCCCACCGGGTCGGCCACGTGCTGGAGCACCTGGTGGGCGTGCACCACGTCGAACTCGCCGTCACGGTAGGACAGTCGGTGGACGTCGGCGACCTCGAAGACGACGTTCGACAGCCCCCGCCCGGCGACGTACTCGGCCGCCTGCTCCAGCACCTCGGCGGAGGTGTCCACGGCCACCACTCGCCCGCTCGGACCGACCAGCTCGGCCAGGTCGGCGGTGATCGTGCCCGGCCCGCAGCCGACGTCCAACAGGGCCTGCCCGGGGCGCAGTTCGGGCAGCAGGTAGGCGGCGGAGTCGGCGGCGCCGCGCGAGCGGTGCGAGCGCAGCACGGCCTCCTGGTGGCCGTGCGTGTAGACGGTGGACGTTCCGCTCATCGGATCCCCCTCGATCGTGTTCGGCTTCCCCCGACGCTACTCCTGTTCTCGCATCGCGAGAAGATTCGTCTCATATGGTGGCCACCCGGCGGCGCCCGCCCCACCGCCCGCCGTACCGTGGAGGCCTCCCGACAGAACGGTCCCGCCCCATGCCCGGCCCGCGCCCCTTCGTCCTGCTGAGCGCCGCCGTGTCGCTCGACGGCCACCTCGACGACGCCTCCCCCGAGCGCCTGCTGCTCTCCAACGCCGCCGACTTCGACCGGGTCGACGAGGAGCGCGCCGCCGCCGACGCGATCCTGGTCGGCGGCAACACCCTGCGCGCCGACAACCCGCGCCTGCTGGTCAACGACGCCGGCCGGAGGGCCGCCCGGGTCGCGGCCGGCCGGCCGGCGTACCCGCTGAAGGTGACGCTCAGCGCGAGCGGCGCACTCGACCCGGCGCTGCGGTTCTGGCACACCGGCGGCGGCAAGGTCGCGTACACGACGGACGCCGGCGCGGCGGCCCTGCGCCCGGCGCTGGACGGGCTGGCCGACGTGGTCGCGCTCGGCGGCGCGGTGGACCTCGGCGCGGTGCTGGACGACCTGGGCGCCCGCGGCGTGCGCCGCCTGATGGTCGAGGGCGGCGGCAGCGTGCACACCCAGTTCCTCGCGCAGGGCCTGGCCGACGAGCTCCAGCTGGCCGTGGCCCCGCTGCTGGTCGGCCAGGCGCAGGCGCCGCGGTTCGTCCACCCGGCCGCCTTCCCGGGCGGACCGGCGCGGCGGATGCGCCTGCTGGAGGCACGTACGGTGGGCGATGTCGTCCTGCTCAGGTACGCCCCGAAGGAGCCCGCCCCGTGACCACCGACCTCGACCACCTGCGCCGGGCCGTCGAACTCTCCCGCCTCTGCCCGCCGTCCGGGACCGCCTTCTCGGTCGGCGCGGTGGTCGTCGGCGCCGACGGCGAGGTGCTCGCCGAGGGGTACAGCCGCGAGACGGACGCGCACGACCACGCCGAGGAGGCCGCGCTCGGCAAGCTCCCGGCCGGTGACCCGCGGCTGCGCGGCGCGACGGTCTACAGCTCGCTGGAGCCGTGCGGGCAGCGGGCCTCGCGCCCGGTGCCGTGCGCCCGGCTGATCATCGCGGCGGGCGTGCCGCGGGTGGTGGTGGCCTGGCGCGAGCCGGACCTGTTCGTGACCGACTGCCAGGGCACGGCGCTGCTGGAGGCGGCCGGGGTCGAGGTGGTCGAGCTGGCGGAGCTGGCGGCGGAGGCCCGGGCGGTCAACGCCCACCTGCTCGGATGATCTTTTGTATCATCATTGAACAAAGGGCTCGTCTTCGCCGGGTCCACCGCCGCCCGCCGGCACCCACCGGCCCGCACCGCGAGGAGCCCGACCCATGCCCGCCGCCCCCGTCCGGCTGACCGCCCGCGCCCTCCTGCTCGACATGGACGGCACCCTCGTCGACTCCGACGCCGTTGTCGAGCGCTGCTGGCGGCGCTGGGCGGCCGTGCACGGCCTCGACCCGGCCGCCGTCCTCGCCGTCGCGCACGGCCGCCAGGGCCACGCGACGATGGCCGAGCTGCTGCCCGGCCGCCCGGCCGAGGAGAACCTCGCCGACAACCGGCGGATGCTCGCCGCCGAGCGCGCCGACACCGACGGCGTCGTCCCCGTCCCCGGCGCGCCCGCCTTCCTCACCGCGCTGGCCGGCCTCCCGCACGCCCTGGTGACCTCCGCCGACGAGCCGCTCGCCCGGGTCCGGATGGCCGCCGCCGGACTGCCGATGCCGGGCGTCCTGGTGACCGCCGAGTCGGTCGGCGCGAGCAAGCCCGACCCGGAGGGCTTCCTCAAGGGCGCCGCCGCACTCGGCTTCCCCCCGGCCGACTGCCTCGCCTTCGAGGACTCGGGGGCCGGCATCGCCGCCGCCCGCGCGGCCGGCCTGCGCGTCGTCGGCATCGGCCCCCGCGCCGCCGCCCACCGCCCCGACGCCCACGCCGACACCCTCGAAGCCGTCACCGTCACCACCGAGCCCGACGGCACGGTGACCGTCACCGTCCGCTGAGCTCCCCCACCCACGAACGCCGAACCGCCCGGCCCCGTGCGAACACGGAACCGGGCGGTCCACCGCACCGGGCGGCGGTCAGACGTTGAAGCGGAATTGCCATCACACCACTGCAACCTGCGAGAACGCCCCTGCCGACGAACGAAGTCAGCACAGAACCAGCACGGTGACGTGAACCCGCTGCTGACGATCAGTAGTGGTAGCGGGCTGCCAGGATGATGATCTCCCGGTCCGTGACCAGATAGACGAGACGGTGCTCGTCATCGATCCGCCGCGACCAGGCACCGGGCAAGTGGTACTTCAACGGCTCGGGCTTGCCGATCCCGGTGAACGGGTCGCGCAGGACGTCCTCGATGAGCTTGTTGATCCGAGCGAGCATCTTGCGGTCGCTCTTGAGCCAGGACGTGTAGTCCTCCCAGCCGGCCTCTTCGAAGACGAGCCTCACGCGGCGCCCTTCTCGACACCCGCCGCATCAGGATCGATGAGCTCCCGCTCGGAAAGCCCTGTGCCGCCAAGGGCGTTCTCGTACGCCTTGAGCAAGCGGCGCGCGTTCACCGGCGAGCGCAAGAGGTAGGAGCCTTCACGCAAGGCGGCATAGTCCTCGGCCGAGACGAGCACGGCATTCCCGTGCTTGGAGACGATCTCAATGGCCTCGTGATCGTCGTTGACCTTCTTGATCAACGGGAAGAGAGCCTTGCGCGCCTCGCTGGCTGTGATCGACATCGACTGAACTCCTTCCATGACCGGTACCACATAACGTACCACTCAAGTGCATGCGACGGGCCGAAGAAGTCAGCACCGAGTCAGCACGGAAAACGGACCGGGGCCCGCCTCAAGGGAGGCGGGCCCCGTCCGACCTGCACATTTGACAGATCGATCTATCTCAAAGCAATCAAATGATCAGACGTTGAAGCGGAACTCCACGACGTCGCCGTCCTGCATGACGTACTCCTTGCCCTCGATGCGGGCCTTGCCCTTGCTGCGGGCCTCGGCGATGGAGCCGGTCTCGACCAGGTCGGCGAAGGAGATGACCTCGGCCTTGATGAAGCCCTTCTGGAAGTCGGTGTGGATCACACCGGCCGCCTCGGGGGCCGTGGCGCCCTTCTTGATGGTCCAGGCGCGGGTCTCCTTGGGGCCGGCCGTCAGGTAGGTCTGCAGGCCGAGGGTGTCGAAGCCGACGCGGGCGAGGGTGGCGAGGCCGGGCTCCTCCTGGCCCATCGACTGGAGGAGTTCGAGCGCCTCCTCGTCGTCGAGCTCGATCAGCTCGGACTCGATCTTGGCGTTCAGGAAGATCGCCTCGGCCGGGGCGACCAGCTCGCGCTGGGCGTTCTTGAAGTCCTCGTCGGCCAGCTCGTCCTCGTCCACGTTGAAGACGTAGAGGAAGGGCTTGGCGGTCAGCAGGTGGAGCTCGCGGATCGGGGCGGTGTCGAAGCCGGCCTCGAAGAGGGTCTTGCCGGTCTCCAGGATCGCCTGCGCGGCCTCGGCGGCGGCCAGCACGGGGGCGGTGTCCTTCTTGAGGCGCGCCTCCTTCTGGAGCCGCGGCAGGACCTTCTCGACGGTCTGGAGGTCGGCCAGGATCAGCTCGGTGTGGATGGTCTCGATGTCGTCCTTGGGCGACACCTTGCCGTCCACGTGCACCACGTCGGGATCGGTGAAGGCCCGCACGACCTGGCAGATCGCGTCCGACTCGCGGATGTTCGCGAGGAACTTGTTGCCCAGGCCCTCGCCCTCGGAGGCGCCGCGCACGATGCCGGCGATGTCGACGAAGTCGACGGTGGCCGGGAGGATCCGCTGCGAGCCGAAGATCTCGGCGAGCTTGGCCAGCCGCGTGTCCGGGACGCCGACGACGCCGACGTTCGGCTCGATGGTGGCGAACGGGTAGTTGGCCGCCAGCACGTCGTTCTTGGTCAGGGCGTTGAACAGGGTCGACTTGCCGACGTTCGGCAGGCCGACGATTCCGATCGTGAGCGACATGAAGCGCAGTCCCGGGGCTTGGAGGAGTTGGACCGGCACCGTGCGGGCCGACCCCCAAGTCTACGGGCAGCTCCTCACGCCCCGGTCGCCACCGGCAGGGGCTCCAGGAACTCCGGCCGGTCGCCCAGCCGGTCGCCGGAGTGGAAGCGGCGTCGGCCGGGCAGGCCGGCGGGCCTGAACGACGATCACATCAGTACTCCGTCCGGAGACACGGAGCGAGGCCTGAACGGTCCATTACACAGTGTGGCGATGATCGGACCGTACGTTGGGTGGGTGGAGCAGAGCATCCGTACCCAGCCGCCAGGGCCCAGACGCCGTCCGCCGAACGGCAAGGGCGCCGCCGTCCCCGGTCCAGGGCGCGGCCCCGAGGCCGCCGGGGCCCCCTCCTCCCGGCTGCGGCCGGTGGCCGGGGCCCCCGCGAGCGTCCGCCCGGCCACCCCGAAACTGCGGCTGCGGCTGCCGCTGCGCGGGCGCGGCGACGCCCGGCTCTACGGGCGCCGCCGCACCGGGCGGCCCACCCGGCTGACCGCCGTCGGCACCGGCGTGGTCGGCGTGCTGGCGACCCTCGCGGTGGCCGGGGCCGACCGGCTGCTGTTCGACGGCCTCGGCTGGCTGTTCGGCCTCGGTTACGTGGTCGTCTGCTTCCAGCTGGCCGTCCGGGTGCGCTACGTCGACCTGCTCGCCGCGCCGATCAGCGGCCCGATCGCCTTCGCGCTCGCACTGTCGCTGCTCGCGCCGGTCAACTCCCCGGGCGTGACCGCCCAGGTGGTGGCGCTGGCGACCGGGCTCGCGCTGCGGGCCGGCTGGCTCTTCACCGGCACCGGGCTGGCCGCGCTGATCGTCCTCGCCCGGTTCGTCGCCCAGCGCAGGATCCAGCGCTCGCGCTGAGCGGCGCCCCCGCGGATGGCCTCAGCCGGCCGCGCGGGCCGCGGCCATGGCGGCACCGACGATGCCCGCGTCGTTGCGCAGCTCCGCGGGCACGACCCGGGCCCCGCGCTCGCGCAGCAGCGGCAGGAACTTCTGGTGCTTGCGGCTCACCCCGCCGCCGATCACGATCAGCTGCGGCGAGAACAGCATGTCCACCAGGTCCAGGTACTCGTCGACCCGCCCGGCCCACTGCTCCCAGCTCAGGTCGTGCCGCTCCTTCGCGGCCGAGGAGGCCCGGCGCTCGGCGTCCTTGCCGCGCAGCTCCAGGTGGCCCAGCTCGGTGTTGGGCACCAGCACGCCGTCCACGAAGAGCGCGCTGCCGATGCCGGTGCCGAAGGTGAGCACCAGGACCACGCCGGACTGCTCCCGGCCGGCGCCGTGCGCGGTCTCGGCGAGGCCGGCCGCGTCGGCGTCGTTGAGGACGGTCGCGGGCAGGTCCAGCGCCTCGCGGAACAGCCCCTCGGCATCCAGGCCGATCCAGCCCTTGTCGACGTTGGCGGCCGTCCTGGTGCGGCCGTCCACCACCACGCCGGGGAAGGTCAGCCCGACCGGGCCCTCGTGGCCGAAGTGCCGGACCACCTCCCGGACGGCGGCGACCACGGCCTCGGGGGCGGACGGCTGCGGGGTGAGCACCTTGTGGCGTTCCTCGGCCAGGGCGCCACGGCCCAGGTCGACCGGGGCGCCCTTGATGCCCGAACCGCCGATGTCCACTCCGAATACCGCCGTCATCACGACCGCCCTCCGCCGGATGCCGCGGACCGTCGTCCACAGCCTGTGCACAAAACTACGAGAGGCCGCGCGGCCGCGCACAGCAGAAAGGCCCGGCGCCCCGGGTGGGGCACCGGGCCTCGCGGCACGGCGTTACAGCTTGCCCGCGGCCTCGGCGCGCAGGTCGCGGCGCAGCTCCTTGGGCAGCGAGAAGGTCAGGTGCTCCTCGGCGGTCTTGACGGTCTCGACCGTGTCGTAGCCGCGGGCGGCCAGGAACTCCAGCACGCCGTCGACGAGGATCTCCGGCACCGAGGCGCCGCTGGTGAGGCCGACGGTCGTGACGCCCTCCAGCCACTCCTCGCGGATCTCCTCGGCGAAGTCCACCAGGTGGGCGGCCTTGGCGCCGTACTCCAGGCCGACCTCGACCAGGCGGACCGAGTTGGAGGAGTTCTTGGAGCCGACGACGATCAGCAGGTCGGTCTCGGGGGCGAGCTGCTTGACGGCGACCTGGCGGTTCTGGGTCGCGTAGCAGATGTCGTCGCTGGGCGGGCTGACCAGGAGCGGGAAGCGCTTCTTCAGCTCGCCGACGGTCGCCATGGTCTCGTCCACCGAGAGGGTGGTCTGGGACAGCCAGACGACCTTGGACTCGTCCCGGACCTGCACGTTGGCCACGTCCTCGGCGCCGTCCACCAGGTGGATCCGCTCCGGGGCCTCGCCCATCGTGCCGATGACCTCCTCGTGGCCCTCGTGGCCCACCAGCAGGATGTCGTAGTCCTCGTCGGCGAAGCGGACGGCCTCCTTGTGCACCTTGGTGACCAGGGGGCAGGTGGCGTCGATGGTGGCCAGCTTGCCGGCCTTCGCCTCGTCGTGGACGGACGGGGCGACCCCGTGCGCGGAGAAGACCACGATCGAGCCCTCGGGCACCTGCTCCGTCTCCTCGACGAAGACCGCGCCCTTCTTCTCCAGGGTCTGCACCACGTACTTGTTGTGGACGATCTGCTTGCGGACGTAGACGGGGGCCCCGTACTGCTCCAGGGCCTTCTCCACGGCGATCACGGCGCGGTCGACTCCCGCGCAGTAGCCCCGGGGGGCGGCGAGCAGGACACGGCGCTGCGCGGTGTTGGACATGGGTCCATCGTACGGGCGGCGGGGAGCCGCGCCGACGGGAGGCGCAATCCGGACGGATCCGGTCGCCGGTGCTCAAATGTGGTGCTCATGAGTGAGCGAATCGCGCAGGACGCCCAGGGCGGCGCGGGCGGCACGGGCGGCGCGGGCGGCCTGCGACGCAGCCTGGGCGTGCGCGACCTGATGGTCTACGGGCTCCTGTTCATCGCCCCGATGGCCCCGGTCGGCGTGTTCGGCGTGCTGGACGCCAAGAGCCGCGGCGCCGTCGCCACGGTGTACCTGGCGGCGACGGTCGCGATGGGCTTCACGGCGTTCTCGTACGCGCAGATGGTGCGCGCGGTGCCGCGGACCGGGTCGGTGTTCGCGTACGCACGGGCCGGGCTCGGCGAGGGGCCCGGGTTCGTCGCCGGGTGGATGGCGATGCTCGACTACCTGCTGATCCCCGCGGTCGCGTACCTCTTCTCGGGGATCGCGCTGCACTCGCTGGTGCCGGGCGTCTCGCGCTGGGTGTGGACGGCGCTCGCGGTCGTGGTGACCACGGCGCTCAACCTGGTCGGGGTCCGGACGGCGGCCTCGGTCGGCTTCGCGGTGCTCGCCATGGAGATCGCGGTGCTCGCGGTGTTCGTCGTCGCGGCCGTGGTGGTGCTGGTCCAGGACGGCGCCCGGCGCGCCTGGGACACGCCGTTCACCGCCGCCGGCCCCTTCTCGCTGACGGCGGTGATCTCGGCGGTGTCCGTCGCGGTGCTCTCCTACCTGGGCTTCGACGCGATCGCGACGTTCGTCGAGGAGGCGGTGGGGGCGTCGGCGGCGGTGGCGCAGGCGGTGCTGTGGTGCCTGGCGCTGGCCGGGGTGCTGTTCGTCACGCAGACGTACCTGGCGGCGCTGCTGGAGCCGCTCACCCCGGCGCAGCTGGCGGCCGACCCGGTGGCGCAGGGTTCGGCGTTCTACGACACCGTGGAGGCCGGCGTCGGGCACTGGCTGCACGTGCTGGTGGCGGCGAGCAAGGCGATCGGCGCGGCCTTCGCGGCGCTGGCCGGGCAGGCGGCGGCCGGTCGGCTGGTCTTCGCGATGGGCCGCGAGGGGCGGCTGCCGCGGCTGCTCGGCTCGGTCGACCCGGTCTCGGCGGTGCCGCGCCGGGCGCTGCTCGCGGCGGCGGTGATCACGCTGGCGGCGGCGGTCTGGGCGGCGAACCGGGACGACGGCCTCGACCGGCTCACCTCGGTGGTGAACGTGGGCGCGCTGACCGCCTTCGCGCTCCTGCACGCCTCCGTCGTCGGCTGGTACGCGGTGCGGCACGGCTCGCGCGACCGGCTGCGGCACGTGGTGGTGCCGGTGCTGGGGATCGCGGTGATCGGGGCGGTGGTGTACGAGGCCTCGACGACGGCGCAGATCGTCGGGGTGGCGTGGCTGGCGGTCGGGCTGGTGGTGCTGGCCGTGCAGGGTTCGGTCGGCACGGGCGGCACGGGCGACGCGGGCGGAGACGCTGTCGGCGGGCGCCGTTAGGGCTCGTCGTCGAACTCCCGTCGTCCGCCCGGAGGGCGGGCGTGGCGGCGTTGGGGTGCGTGCATCGCAAGGCGGAGGAGGGAGTCCATGCGGAGCATCGGCGACCGACGACAACGCGGCGAGGCGCGTGCCCCAGCGCCGCCACGCAGACGGGAGTTTGACGACGGGCCCTAACCTCGTACGCATGGCCAACAGCAGCTCTCCCGAAGCCCCGCTCCCGGTCGGCAAGGTCTCCGCGCTGATCGGCGGCTGGATCGACCGGCTCGGCGCGGTGTGGGTGGAGGGGCAGATCACCCAGCTCAGCCGGCGGCCCGGGGCGGGCGTGGTGTTCCTGACCCTGCGCGACCCGCAGGCCGACGTGTCGCTCACGGTGACGTGCTTCCGGTCGGTGTTCGACCAGGTCGCCGACGTCGTGCAGGAGGGCGCGCGGGTCGTCGTGCACGCCAAGCCGGAGTGGTACGCGGCGCGCGGGCAGCTGTCGCTGCGGGCCTCGGAGATCCGGCCGGTCGGGCTCGGCGAGTTGCTGGCCCGGCTGGAGCAGCTGAAGCGGCGGCTCGCCGGGGAGGGGCTGTTCGCGGCCGAGCGGAAGCGGCCGCTGCCGTTCCTGCCGCAGTGCGTCGGGCTGGTCACCGGGCGCGGCTCGGCGGCCGAGCGGGACGTCCTGGAGAACGCCCGGCGGCGCTGGCCGGCCGTCCGCTTCGAGGTGCGGAACGTGCCGGTGCAGGGCGTCAGCGCGGTGGAGCGGGTGAGCGCGGCCGTCCGGGAGCTGGACGAGCACCCCGAGGTGGACGTGATCATCGTGGCCCGGGGCGGCGGCAGCGTCGAGGACCTGCTGCCGTTCTCGGACGAGGGGCTGGTGCGGCTGGTCGCGGCGGCGCGGACGCCGGTGGTCAGCGCGATCGGGCACGAGCCGGACCAGCCGCTGCTGGACTTCGTCGCCGACCTGCGCGCGTCCACTCCGACCGACGCCGCCAAACGGGTGGTGCCGGATGTCGGCGAGGAGCTCGCCAAGGTGCTCCACCTGCGGGACCGGGCCCGGCGGTACGTCCACGGGCGGGTCGAGCGCGAGCAGCACGGGCTGGACGGCGTGCGCAGCCGCCCGGTGCTCGCCGCGCCGCACCGGATGCTGGACGGGCGGGGCCAGGAGGTGGACGGGCTAATGGAGCGGGCCCGGCGCACCCTGCGGCACCGGCTGGACCACGCGCAGAGCGACCTCGGGCACACGCTGGCCCGGGTGGTCGCGCTCTCCCCCGCGGCCACCCTGGAGCGCGGCTACGCGGTGCTCCAGCGGGCGGACGGCACGGTGGTGACGGATCCGGGCCAGGTCGCCTCCGGGGAGGCGCTGCACGCCCGGGTGGCGGGCGGCGGGTTCGGCGTCACGGTGGCCGAGGAGGGGGCCTCCGCGGGCTAGAACGAGCGCTGGCGGGAGAGCGCCGTCGAGTGCTCGCCGAAGCCGAGGCTGCGGTAGAGCGCCTCGCCGCCACTGCTCGCGTGCAGGTCGATCCGGCCGACCCGGTGGTCGTCGAACCACTGCAGCAGCGCCTCGGTGCAGGCCCGGGCGTAGCCGCGCAGCCGGTGGCCGGGGTCGGTGCAGATGTTGAAGACGAAGCCGAAGCGGCCCTCCGGGTTGCCGGGCGCGGGCAGCCGCTCCTCCAGCGTGCCGACGGCGCAGGCGGCGAGCCGGCCGGGCCGCGCGGGGTCGTCGACGACGAAGGACGGCATGGTGAGCGCGCCGTCCGGGACGGCGAGGCGCTCGCGCAGCACCCGCTCGGCGGTGGCCTGCCAGGGGCCGGGGCCGGCCTGGGCGGCCATGCCCGGCATCGCTTCGAACATCAGGTTGCGCAGCCGGACCAGCTCGGGCGCGTCGGCCGGGACGGCGGGGCGGACGTCGATCATGCGGCGGAGGGTAGTGCCGGGGCGCGGCCGTGCGCACCCGAATTCCACCCGGCGCGGCCGTTGTGCCGGCTCTGTCGGCGTGAGCCCCTAGTCTGGCTCGCATGGCAGAGCAGCAGGAGCAGGACCGCCCCGGCGAGGTGCCGCAGGGCGCGGACGACGCCCTCGGCTACGAGCACGCGCGGGACGCGCTGCTGGAGGTCGTCCGGCAGCTGGAGAACGGCGGCACGTCGCTGGAGGAGTCGCTGGCGCTCTGGGAGCGCGGCGAGCAGCTGGCGAAGGTCTGCCAGCGCTGGCTGGACGGTGCCCGTGCCCGGCTGGACGCCGCGCTGGCCGCCGAGGAGGGCGCCGGGGCCGGGGAGTGACCGGTCCCGGGGGGCACCGGCGTCACTTTCGAAGTGATGTGCGCCACATACCACTTGGGAATAGTTGAAACTTCACCTATGTTGGGAGCAGTGACCGACCGCGGTCGGCCACACCGACGACCCCCCTCCCGCATGAGGTGCAGAAGCATGACCACCGACGCCCTGGTACTCGACGCCGCCGCTCAGGACCTGCTGTTCCGCGAGGCGCGCACGGCGAACACCTTCACCGACGAGCCGGTCTCCGAGGAGCAGGTCCAGGCCATCTACGACCTGGTCAAGTACGGCCCGACCGCCTTCAACCAGCAGCCGCTGCGCGTCGTCCTGGTCCGCTCGGCCGAGGGCCGCGAGCGCCTGGTCCAGCACCTGGCGGACGGCAACAAGGCCAAGACCGCCGCCGCCCCGCTGGTCGCCATCCTGGCCGTGGACAACGAGTTCCACGAGGAGCTGCCGACCCAGTTCCCGCACTTCCCGCAGGCCAAGGACGTGTTCTTCTCGGAGCGCCCGGCCCGCGAGGGCTCCGCCCGCCTGAACGGCGCCCTGCAGGCCGGCTACTTCATCATCGGCGTCCGCGCCGCCGGCCTGGCCGCCGGCCCGATGACCGGCTTCGACGCCGAGGGCATCAACAAGGAGTTCTTCGGTGACGGCGAGCACTCGGTGCTGGCCGTGGTGAACATCGGCAAGCCGGGCGAGGACGCCTGGTTCCCGCGTTCGCCGCGCCTGGCCTACGACGAGGTCGTCACCACCGTCTGACGCGCCCGGCCATGCGGAAGGGCCCGCACCGGATCATCCGGTGCGGGCCCTTCGGCGTACGGCCTCTGCGGAGTACGGCCCCTGCGGCGCGCGGCCTGTTCGGCGCGCGGCCCGAACGGCCTACGGCCTACTTGAGCGCCTGCGCCAGCTCGGCGAGCTCGTCGTACGAGGCGGTGCCGGTCAGGAGCGTCGTGCCGCCGCCGTCCTGCGAGGTCAGCGCGCGGGCCTTGGCGCCCTGCACGCGGTCCCACGTGCGGCCGGCCACCTCCGCGGTGCCGTCCGGCTTGGCGCCGTCGACCTTGTCCGACACCAGCGACTCGCGCGGGACGTCGCTCTGCTCGACCGCCGCGTACTGCCCGGACGGCGTGACGAAGCCCAGGTGCCAGGCGTTGCCCTTGCCGTTGCTCTGCGCGGCCGACTGGTAGCTGACCGACGTGGCGCGCCACTTGTCGGACAGCCCCTCCGGGGCGACCAGCTTGTACGGCGCGGCGCGCTTCGCGGTGGCCGCCTCGACCCGGTACTCGACCTTGTGCTGGGGCACGCTGTCCGCGTCGTGCGGAAGGAACAGGTACCCGATCCACACCACGCCGCCGACCGCCAGCATCGACAGGACCATGTCCCGCACGGTCTGCCGGCCCCTCATGCCCTTGCTCTCTCCTGCCACCCCCACATGGTGACTCATCCACACACCGGACAGGTCACCCGGGGTGCCCGCGTACGGGTGAAGCGGGACGAACCGGTGGTTACCGGGAGGGAGCCGGGCCGAGCGTGGCGACCCGCGCCACAGACAGTCATCTCTAAGGCAGATACGATCGCAGGACCCTCACCACGGCGTTCGACCAGGCAGTAGTCGGGCG
The DNA here is from genome assembly GCF_042733235.1 of Kitasatospora sp. NPDC059722. NCBI lineage: Bacteria > Bacillati > Actinomycetota > Actinomycetes > Kitasatosporales > Streptomycetaceae > Kitasatospora > Kitasatospora sp. NPDC059722. Next base: position 48,788 of record NZ_JBHWGD010000053.1, on the reverse strand, counting down.
CTCACTGGCCGTCGCGTACAGAGAGGTAACGACGATGACCACGCAGTACCCGCACCACCTTCCCAGTGCCCTTGAGGTCGCGCCCGAGGCTCCCGACCGGAACCTCGCGCTCGAACTCGTCCGGGTCACCGAGGCGGCGGCGATGGCAGCCGGCCGGTGGGTCGGCCGCGGCGACAAGAACGGCGCCGACGGCGCGGCCGTCAAGGCCATGCGCACCCTCGTCTCGACCGTCTCGATGAACGGCGTGGTCGTCATCGGCGAGGGCGAGAAGGACGAGGCCCCGATGCTCTACAACGGCGAGCGGGTCGGCGACGGCACCGGCGCCGAGTGCGACGTCGCGGTCGACCCGGTCGACGGCACGACGCTCACCGCCAAGGGCATGAACAACGCCGTCGCGGTGCTCGCGGTCGCCGACCGCGGCACGATGTTCGACCCCAGCGCCGTGTTCTACATGGACAAGCTGGTCGCCGGGCCGGAGGCCGCCGACTTCGTCGACATCACCGCCCCGCCGGCCGTCAACATCCGCCGGGTCGCCAAGGCCAAGGGCAGTGCCGTCGAGGACGTCACGGTCGTCGTCCTCGACCGCCCGCGCCACGACGGTCTGGTCCGCCAGATCCGCGAGGCGGGCGCCCGGATCAAGTTCATCTCGGACGGCGACGTGGCCGGCGCCATCATGGCCGCCCGCGAGGGCACCGGCGTCGACCTGCTGATGGGCGTCGGCGGCACCCCCGAGGGCATCATCGCGGCCTGCGCGATGAAGTGCATGGGCGGCGTGATCCAGGGCCGCCTGTGGCCCAAGGACGACGCCGAGCGGCAGAAGGCCCTCGACGCCGGGCACGACCTCGACCGGGTCCTCACCACCGACGACCTGGTCAGCGGCGAGAACGTGTTCTTCGTCGCGACCGGCATCACCGACGGCGAGCTGCTGCGCGGCGTCCACTACCGCTCGGAGACCGCCACCACCAGCTCGCTGGTGATGCGCTCCAAGAGCGGCACCATCCGCGAGATCCACTCCACCCACAAGCTGTCCAAGCTGCGGGCCTACAGCGCGATCGACTTCGACCGCGCCAACTGAGGCTCCAGGGCCTGGAGTTCACAGCCCGACACGACGCGGCCCCGGCGGAATCCCCCTCCGCCGGGGCCGCGGCGCGTTCCGGCGCGCGATCCGGCGCCGTCAGCCCGCTATCCGCCGGTGGGCCGCCGGCACCCGGGCCGCCTCGCGCAGCTCCGACTCCCGGCGGCGGCGACGGGCCAGCACCACGCGCCGCTCGGCGGCCGTCAGCCCGCCCCAGACGCCGTACGGCTCCGGCTGCGCCAGCGCGTGCTCACGGCACTCCAGCAGCACCGGGCAGCGGGCGCAGACCCGCTTCGCCTGGTCCTCGCGCGACAGCCGGGCCGCCGTCGGCTCCTTGGACGGCGCGAAGAACAGCCCCACCTCGTCCCGACGGCACGCGGCGCCGGTGTGCCAGGGGTTGTCCTCCCCTTGGGGCCCCTGACCGGCCGGTGAGCCCTGCGGCTGCGGGCGGCTGTCGGGGCGGGGCTCCAACAGCTGCGCGGCGGCGACGGGCGAGGTGGTGCGGGACTCGATCGGATGCAGCACGGCCGTACTCCTGACGAGACTCTCGGACACGGGGAAGCTCGCTCCCCTGCCCGGCTGCGAGCCCCCGCTCTCCACCCCCGGGCCGGCCGCTGGCCGCCCCCGGTGCGCAGCCGTACAAGAAGCGATGTGCGAGAGGGAATACCCCGCCGGGCCGCGATTCATGCACACTGCACGCAATCGACTACTCGCTGCACCCGCCGCAACGCCGAGTGCCCGGCCGGGAGTTGCTCCCGCGGCCGGGCACCGGTCGGATCACGCGCAGGTCGGCGGCCGGACAGGCGCCGGCCAACGCCCGCTACTCGACGCCGAGTTGCTTGCGCACCCACTCCTTGAGCTTCTTGCCCCGGCGCGGCTTGGCGTCGCAGCCGCCGAAGATCGCCGTGCCCCGGATCCGGACCACCGGGGCGTAAGGGTCCGCCGCCGTCTGCTCCTTGACGTCGAAGCCGCCGAAGATGCCGACGCCGCCGCCGTGCAGGCTGACGTTCTCCGGCACCCGGACCTCGACGCCGCCGAACAGCGCCAGCACGTCGATGACGACCTCCGGCGACTCGAAGACGGCGTCGCTCAGGTCGATGTCCACGCCGCCGAAGACCGCGACCACCTTCAGGTGCGAGCCGACCCGCCAGCGGCCCTTGCGGGACGCCCCGCCGAAGATCGCCACCATCTGGGGCGCCTCCTGACGGGCCGGCGGCTGCGCCGGGACGGACGGGCGGGCGGCGGGGGCGTCCAGCGGCGGCTTCTCGAAGGAGAGCGGACGGTGGCTGGGCAGGTCGCGGGTGAGCGGCGCCAGCTCGCCCAGGGTCTTCGCCGCGTACGCGGCCTCGATGCGCTCGGCGTGCTCGTCGACGTCCAGCCGGCCCTCGGCGTAGGCGTCGCGCAGCAGGTCGGCCACCCGCTCGCGGTCGGCGTCCGAGGCCCGCAGCTCGGCCTCGGCCACCGGGGCGTGCGCGGGCGCCGGCGCCGGCCGGTCCGGCCGCTCGGGCCGCGGCTGCGGTTCGGGATGGTTCTCGGGCTTGGTCATCGGCACGGGCGCCGGCACGGGCGGCCGACCCTGATCGTCCTGCGGCGGCGAGTTGTCCACGGGCCAAGACTAGTCGCTCGCACTGCTGCCCGAGTGAGCCCGGTCACGCAAGGCGGACCTGTCCGCGTGCACGCGATCGCCGGGTCCTACCCTGGATGGTGCTTCGCCGACGCAGCCGGATCACTGGAAACCTAAGGACCGCCCCCATGGCTCCCACGCCAGACTTCGAGTACAGCGACCTGCTCCCCCTGGGCGCTGACCCGACCCCGTACCGCAAGCTCACCTCCGAGGGCGTCTCCACCTTCGAGGCCGGCGGCCGCACCTTCCTCCAGGTCGAGCCCGAGGCGCTGCGCCTGCTCACCGCCGAGGCGATGCACGACATCTCGCACTACCTGCGCCCCGCGCACCTCGCCCAGCTGCGCCGCATCCTGGACGACCCGGAGGCCAGCCCCAACGACCGCTTCGTCGCGCTGGACCTGCTGAAGAACGTCAACATCTCGGCCGGCGGCATCCTGCCGATGTGCCAGGACACCGGCACCGCGATCGTCATGGGCAAGCGCGGCCAGAACGTGCTCACCTCCGGCGCCGACGAGTCCGCCATCGCGCGCGGCGTGTACGACGCGTACACCAAGCTCAACCTGCGCTACTCCCAGATGGCCCCGGTGACCATGTGGGACGAGAAGAACACCGGCAACAACCTGCCGGCCCAGATCGAGCTGTACGCCACCGACGGCGACGCGTACAAGTTCCTGTTCATGGCCAAGGGCGGCGGCTCCGCCAACAAGTCGTACCTGTACCAGGAGACGAAGGCCATCCTGAACGAGGCGAGCATGCTCTCGTTCCTGGAGCAGAAGATCCGCTCGCTCGGCACCGCCGCGTGCCCGCCGTACCACCTGGCCATCGTGATCGGCGGCACCAGCGCCGAGTTCGCGCTCAAGACCGCCAAGTACGCCTCGGCGCACTACCTCGACCACCTGCCGACCTCCGGCGACGCGAAGACCGGGCACGGCTTCCGCGACCTGGAGCTGGAGCAGAAGGTCACCGAGCTGACCCAGAAGATCGGCATCGGCGCGCAGTTCGGCGGCAAGTACTTCTGCCACGACGTGCGCGTCGTGCGCCTGCCGCGCCACGGCGCCTCGCTGCCGGTCGCCATGGCCGTCTCCTGCTCCGCCGACCGCCAGGCGCTCGGCAAGATCACCGCCGAGGGCGTGTTCCTGGAGCAGCTGGAGACGGACCCGGCCAAGTACCTGCCGGACACCACCGACGAGCACCTGGACGACGACGTGGTGCGCGTCGACCTCGACCAGCCGATGTCCGCGATCCGCAGCGAGCTGTCCAAGTACCCGGTGAAGACCCGGCTCTCGCTCACCGGCACGCTCGTCGTCGCCCGCGACATCGCGCACGCCAAGATCAAGGAGCGCCTGGACGCCGGCGAGGGCATGCCCAAGTACCTCCAGGACCACCCGGTCTACTACGCGGGCCCGGCCAAGACCCCCGAGGGCTACGCCTCCGGCTCCTTCGGCCCCACCACGGCGGGCCGGATGGACTCCTACGTCGACCAGTTCCAGGCGGCCGGCGGCTCGATGGTCATGCTCGCCAAGGGCAACCGCAGCAAGCAGGTCACCGACGCGTGCGCCGCGCACGGCGGCTTCTACCTCGGCTCGATCGGCGGCCCGGCGGCCCGGCTCGCCCAGGACTGCATCAAGAAGGTCGAGGTCCTGGAGTACGCCGAGCTCGGCATGGAGGCCGTCTGGCGCATCGAGGTCGAGGACTTCCCGGCCTTCATCGTCGTCGACGACAAGGGCAACGACTTCTTCCGCGAGACCACCGAGGGCCCGCTGATCACCAACCTCCGGGTGCGCTCGAAGGAGTAGCCCTCCCCCGGTCCCACCCCACCGCCCCGGCCGCCTCCGTGCGCCCGGGGCGGTTTCGGATACCGGCGCGGGCTGAACGTGGGTACCGTGGATGAGAGAGGTGGATCACCCACATCGTCCACGGAGGCGCGCAGGTGAGTATGACCAACATCGATGTCGACGACACGATCCTTGCGGAGGCCATGCGGTTGATGGGGACGACGACGAAGAAGGACACGGTCAACAACGCCCTCGCCGACTACGTCAACCGACTGAAGCGGCTGGAGGCTCTGGAGAAGCTGTCCCGCCGAGCCGCCGCAGGCGAGTTCGAGCCGACCGTCCGGGTCTACGAGGCCCGCAAGCGGGCGCAGCGGGAGGAAGCCGAATGATCGACAGCTTCCTGATCGACACCTCGGCCTACGTGCGGCTGGTGTCGGACCGTGAGCTTCGGTCGCAGTGGTGGGGACACATCGAGTCCGGCCTGATCAGGATCAGCAAGTCCACCAGGACCGAGATCCTCTTCTCCGCCCGGAACTCGGCGCATCGGGACGACTTGGAGGACGAACTCGCGGCACTGTTCGGCCCGACCGTCGGCGCCCCGAAGTCAATCTGGGAGTGGATCGACACCGCCCAGTACAAGCTGACCCAGAAAGGCCAGCACCGAGCGGCCGGGCTGGCAGACCTGCTGCTGGCCGGCACCGCCGTCCACCACGACATGACCGTCCTGCACCTGGACGACGACTTCGCCACCGTCGCTCGGGTCATCACCGATCTCCGCGAGCAGGACATCCGACGGCCGGCCGTCGGCTGACGGTCACAGCGGAGCTCACGCGTCGAAGTCGTACTCCAGCACGTAGGACGCGGCGTCGAGGATCATCTCGTTCAGCTCGACGACCTGGCCCTCGTCGGCGAAGGCGGTGCGGCAGATCAGGATCACCGGGGTGCCGGCGGTCAGGTCCAGGCGCACGCCCTCCTCGGCGCTCGGCATGCGCGAGCGCACCTCCTCGCGGAAGTGGACGGGCTTCGCGCCGATCTCGGCGAGGCGGGCGTAGGTGCCGCCCGGGCCGGTGTCCTCGCGGGTGATCGCCGTGCCGGCGACCAGGACCGCCGGGAGGTAGGACGTGGACAGCAGCACCGGCTTGCCGTCCAGGACGAAGCGGCGGTGGCGCACGCACATCGGCTCGCCCGGGTCGACGCCGAGGACGCGGGCCACGTGCTCGGGCGCGCCGCGCTCGGTGACCGACACCTGGTCGACGACGAGGGTGCGCCGGTCGATGTCCGCGGACCATATCGACCGCCCGGAGCCCCACTGACCCTGCGCGAGCCGCTGGATCCCGTGCCGGCGCAGCGGGCGGAAGTCCCGCACGAACACCCCGGCGCCCCGGCGGGCCTCGGCGATGCCCTCGCTCTGCAGCACCCCGAGGGCCTGGCGGGCGGTCATCCGGGCGACGCCGTACTCGTCCATGAGGTCGTTCTCGCCCGGCAGCCGGTCGCCCGCGCGGTACTCGCCGGCGTCGATGGCCGCCCTGAGCGTGTCGGCGATCCGCTGGTACTTGGGCTGCTTGTCGCCACTGCTGCCGGTCATCGCCGCTCCCTCTCCCTCTCGGAAATCGTAGGCGCGCCCGCGGTCGCAAGTAAGCGGATACGACCGTTGACATCTCTAGAGATATTAGCTTCTCTAGAGATGCTGGGTAGTCGCCGAGCGTCACCACGGACGCGCGGACGGCGACCGCAGAGCTAGGGAGGGTTCGGTGAATCCCCGTCAGCGCAACGCCGCCGCCTACCGGCCGCACGCGGGTGACCGCGTCCTCGACCGCAGGACCGGGCGCACCGGCATCTACATGGACACCATCGGCGGCGAGCACTACCTCCGCCCCGAGTCCGGCGGCCGCGAATGGACCGCCGACCCAACCCACGTCACCCCGGCCCCCGCCCCGAGCCCCACCCCGGCCGACGACGGCCCGGACTCCGATCCGACCGGAAGACCCCGCCGCCCCGCCCGCGGCCGCTGCCGCCACCTCGGCGGGGAGCGCGCCGGCTAGCGGCACGGAACGAGATCGTCATTCGTTAAAATGGCGACAACCACCATTGCCCTGCAAAATCCAGCAAAACGGCCATTCAAGACATCGCGCCGATTTCCCCCGAATCCGGAATTCCGGAAAGGATCCGGGGCCGCCACGAAACTCCCGGGGGAGAATTCGGGGCCGGCACCGCGAAGGAGGCCGACGGGCGGGATCCGACCACCGCCGTGCCCCCGAAAACGACGAACGCCCCGCACTCGCCAGTTGCGAACGCAGGGCGCGACCTTGACGTCCAGTCAGGGACGGCTGAAGATGACCCCGGCGAAGGCGCCGGTGGCCGTCACCACGGAACCGGCGGCCAGAAGGGCCGTCGACACCGCTACCACCGCAATACGACGAAGCTTGCTCATGACAACCTCGCTATCGAACTGATCGGCTCTGCCTGGGGGCCGGCGACCGGAATCCGGATCGCCGGGCGGTGCGCGCGGGGCCGTCGACAGTGCATGCCCGGCGCCTCACCAGGGGTGCGGCACCGGGCGGACGGCCCGGGTCACTTACGGCCGGCTGTTGATGACACCGAGCGGGACGGTCTCGCCGGGCTTGCCCTGGGGGTGCTGCGGCTCCTCCACCTCGCCGCCGCCCATGAGCTCCTGGGGGTCGACGTGCTGCTCGTCCGCGGGCACTATGTACCCGGCCACGTTCGACGCGGCGTCGGCCACCGCCGCGTCGGCGGCGGGAGTCGCGGTGGCCACGGCGCCGGCGGGCTGGCCCGCGGCGGCGGCCCCGTTGGCGTTCGGCGCGGCCTGCGGAGTCACAGTGCTGGTGGGGTCATTCTCGGCCATGGGTTGGCTGCCTTTCAGGTCATTGAGGTCTGCTCGCGCCCGACTGACTCGACCAAGGCGCCGGGACAGTATCGTAGGAGCCGTTAAATGTCCTATAAACATCGCGCCGCCGGAGCCGCTCTCCGGTGTTTACAGCCGCCCGCCTAAGCTGATGCGACCACAGCGGGACCACCCAAGCGCCCCGCGCACCCGCCACAGGTCAATCGGGGGATTCATGGAGCCTCAGGAAACGCCGCACAGCAAGGCGCTGCGCTTCCAGGTGCTCGGCCCCATGCAGGCGTGGCGCGGCGAGCAGCCCCTGTCGCTGGGATCCCCCCAGCAGCAGGCCGTCCTGACCTCGCTGTTGCTCCAGCAGGGCCGCCCGGTCACGACGCAGGACCTGGTGGACGGCATCTGGGGCGAACGGCCCCCGCCGCAGGCCATCGCCGCGCTGCGGACGTACGTCTCGCGGCTGCGCACGGTCATCGAGCCGCACCGAGAGGTGCGCGCGCCGGCCGAGATCCTCGTCTCGGTGAGCGACGGGTACGCGCTGCGGATCTCCTCCGGGACGCTGGACCTCTCGGTGTTCGAAACCACCGTCACCGAGGCCGCCACCGCCCGGACCAAGGGGGACCCGGCCGAAGCACACCGGCTGCTCGTCTCCGCCCTGGCGCTGTGGAGAGGCCGGGCCCTGGCCGGCGTGCCGGGACCGTACGCCGACTCCCAGCGGCTGCGGCTGGCCGAGCGACACGTGTCGGTCTGGGAAGAGTGCTGCGCGGTCGCGCTGGAGATCGGCCTGCACACCGAGGTCGTCGCCGAGCTGAGCTCGCTGACGTCGGAACACCCGCTGCGGGAACGCCTGCGGGAGCTGCTGATGCTCGCGCTGTACCGCTGCGGGCGGCAGGCCGAGGCGCTCGGCGTCTACACCGACACGCGCAAGCTGCTGATCGACGAGCTCGGCGTCGAACCGGGTGCGGGGCTCTCCGCGATGCACGCCCGCATCCTGGCCGGTGACCCCGCCCTGACCCCGCCCACCGGCACCGGCCCCGCCGCCGTCCGGCACGACGCCACGACCAGCGTACCGGCGCCGGCACAACTGCCCGCCGACGTATCGGACTTCAGCGGACGCGAAGGGCTGGTCAACGAGCTCCGCGCGGTGCTCCAGAGCGCCACCGGCCAGGCCGTCGTGGTGACGTCGCTGGCCGGCATCGGAGGGGTCGGCAAGACGACGCTCGCGGTGCACGTCGCCCACAGCGTGCGGGCCGAGTTCCCCGACGGCCAGCTGTACGTCGACCTGCGCGGCGCGGGCGCCTCACCGGCCGAACCCGCCGTCGTCCTGGGCGACTTCCTGCACGCCCTCGGCGTCACCGAGATCCCGGACTCGGTGGAGCAGCGCTCCGCCCTGTACCGCTCGCTGCTGGCGAACCGGCGGATGCTCATCCTGCTCGACAACGCCCAGGACGCGGACCAGCTGCGGCCGCTGATCCCCGGGGTGTCGGGCTGTGCGGTGCTGGCCACCAGCCGGTCGCGGCTCGCCGGGATCCCGGGCGCTCATCTGGTGGACGTCGAGGAACTGACGCCCGCCGAGGCCCTGGCGCTGTTCTCCGCCATCGTCGGCGAGCAGCGCGTCTCCTCCGAGCCGGACGCGGCCCTGGCGGTGGTCACCGCCTGCGGCTTCCTGCCCCTGGCCGTCCGCATCGCCGCGGCCCGGCTCGCCAGCCGGCCGCGCTGGAGCATCTCGGACCTCGCCCGGCGCTTAGCGGACCAACGGCGGCGGCTCGACGAGCTGCAGCTGGGCAACCTCGCGGTGGAAACGACGATCGGGCTCGGGTACGGCCAACTGCGCGCCGACGAGGCCCGTGCCTTCCGCCTGCTCTCCCTCGTGGACTCCCCCGACCTGCCGCTGGACGCCGTGGCGGCACTCCTCGGCGAGGCCGAGGAGCGTGCCGAGGACCTGGCCGAGGCACTGGTCGAGGCGAACATGCTGGAGTGCTTCACGCCCGGGCGCTACCGCTACCACGACCTCCTGCGGCTCTACGCCCAGCGGCAGAACGAGAAGTCCGCGGACACGCAGGAGCAGCAGCAGGCGGTGCTCCGGCTGCTGGAGCACCTGCTGCCGACGCTGCGCACCGCCGCGCAGGCCATCGAGCCCGACGATCTGCTCTTCGAGACGCTGGAGGAGCTGAAGGCGCCGGGGCTCGGCCTGGCGACCGCCGCCGACGCCCAGCAGTGGCTGCGCGCCGAGACCGGCATGCTGCTGAGCACGCTCGAGGCGGCGCTGGGAGGCCCGCCGAACCTGCTGCGGCCCGCTCTGGACCTGCTGATCACGCTCAACAGCATCGTCGAGGACCCGACTCACGCCCCCAGGACCCGGCGTCTGCTGGAGATCGCCGACTCCAACGCCCAGTCGCACGGGGACACCCGGGCGCTCGCCCGGGTCCACCTGGCCTGGGGCACGCTGGAGTACTTCGCGAACAACTTCCTGGGCGCCGAGAACTCCCTGCGCGAGAGCCTGTCGCTCCAGCACCCGGACGACGTCACGGTCGTGCGCTCGATGGTCACCAACACCCTCGGGATCATCCTGAGCATCGCCAACCGGAGCGCCGAAGCCCTGCCGTTCTTCGAGCAGGCGCTCTCGATCAGCCACGTCGTCGGCGCACCGATCAGCGAGGCGCGGCTGCTCGGGAACATCGCCCGGGCCCAGCTCGACGTCGGGCGGACGGCGGAGGCCGTCGAGTCCGTCCACGCGGCGGTGGCGAATGCGCGCAGGTCGGCGAACGGGGCCTGCCTCGCGGACACGGTGTACCAGCTCGGCGTCGTACTGTCGTCGACGGGTGCGCCGGTGGAGGCCGTCTCGCACCTCCGGGAGGCGCACAAGCTGTACCAGGAGCAGCAGAACCGGCTCCGCGAGGGGTACACGCTGGCCCGGCTCTCGGAGAGCCTGCTGGCGATCGGACAGGCCGGCGAGGCGGCCGAGGCGGCCGGCGAATCGCTGGCGATCGCCCAGGAGATCGACGGCGCCTACTGCCAGGGCCTCGCCAACGCCGCGCTCGGCGAGGCGCTGCTGGCGCTCGCGCAGCCGGCCCGCGGGCTGGCGTGTCTGCGGGAGGCGCACGCGATGTTCACGCGGCTCGGTGTGCCGGAGGCCTCCCCCGTGGCGGACCTCATCTCCCAGCAGCACACCGAGCCTGCCTCTTCCTCACCCCCGGCGCCGTGAGGCCTCCACCCCCCAGCGGAGATCCTCCCCCGATTCGCGTTGCGTCGGCGCCCCCGCAGCCCCCCGGCTGCGGGAGCGCCCTCAACGCTTCCCCGGCGCTGGTCCCTACTGTGCACCGCGCCGATTGACGTTCGATAAACGTCCGATTGTCAGCCTGCGGAGCGGTGAAAACCGCAGGTCAGCACCCACGCCCCCGGCGCGCTGTGCGGCGTGCGGGGCCGGCGCGCACCACCCCGGCCCGCACCGTCGTGCTTCCGCAACACCGTCCACAACGGCCCAAGAACGACGAGTTGGCCGGAAAGGGGCCCCACGGCGGTGTGATCACGCATATTCTCAGATGCCAGTGCACACACAAGTGCCGGCCGGCGACGTGCCAGAGTTTCGGAATGCCCAGTTCTCAGCGTGCGGAGTGCAGTCCGTCAGTGTGATGCGGGGAGCGTGACGCACCGGCAGCGGCCGGCCAGGCTGGCGGAGGCCAGGGTGGAAGGGTGCCTCTCTATCGTGACGACCGGACAGATATCGGACCCGTTCCCCGTCGGCGAGGACGCGGGTGACGACGAGCCCGACACCCGGCGGCGCCGGGCCGTACGGGCCTTGCAGGCGGTCGCCTTCGACACGATCGGCGCCGGGTACGGCGAGGCCTTCCCGGCCAAGGACGGACAGCTCGCGTGCGGCCGGCGGCTGCTGGCGGAGCTGGAGCCGGGCGCCCGGGTCCTGGACGTCGGCTGCGGCACCGGGGAGCCGACGGTCCGCCAGCTGACCGCGGGCGGGCTGCGGGTCACCGCGACGGACCTCTCGGACGTGATGCTCACGCTGGCCGCGCAGGCCCACCACCCGGGGGAGCACCCGCCCGTATTCCACCGGATCGACCTCTACGACCTGGGCACCGAGCGCGCCGGGCGGGTCTGGAACGTGCCCGGGCTCGGGCCGGACGGCGCGGGCGGGTTCGCCGCCGTCACCGCGTTCTTCTCGCTGATCCTGCTGCCGCAGGACGAGATCCCGACCGTCCTCGGCCGGCTGCACGCGCTGCTGCGGCCGGGCGGGCTGCTGGCCCTCGGGATGGTCGAGGCCGATCTGGATCACGTTCCGCTTCCGTTCCTTGGCAGAGAGCTGCGGATCAGCGGGTATCTGCGGGAGGATCTGGAACGGGTTCTGGTCGCGTCCGGGTTCGCCGTCGAGGAGTGTTCGGGGCACCCGTACGCGCCGGCCAGTACCTCGCTGCCGCCGGAGGAGCAACTGTTCCTCTGCTGCCGACGCGTCGGCTGACCGCCCGGCGGCGGCTCCCGAGCACGCCGACAGCCGCGACAGCGGAAGAGACCAGCAAGCAGCACACCCCCAGAGCCCACCCCGAGCCCAGGACAGGCAGCCGTGCGCGACCAGCTCAACACCGAGGCCGGACAGCCGCCTGCGCTCCCCCAGCCGCGCAGCGAACCCGCGGCGGCCGGTCGCGACGACGTCGCCGGGCGCCTCGGCTGGCTCGACTCGGCGACCCGGCGGATCAACAGCGCCCTCGACCTCGCCGCGACGCTGCGCAACGTCGGCCGGGTGCTGGTCCCGGCCCTCGCCGACGCCGCCGTCGTCCACCTGCGCGACCCGCTGCCCAACGTCGAGCGCGAACCCGGCTTCCCCGACGAACTGCGGATCCACTACAGCACCGGCACCCGGATCGGGCGCCGCGGCCGCCCCAGCGGCGCGGAGGACCGCCGGCGCACCCGCTGGGGCACCCGCTCGAACGCCGACGGCGGGCCCGCCACCCCGGTGACCCGCGGCGGCGCCCTCGCGCACGCCCTGCTCAGCCGCCGCCCCGCCGAGGCCGCCGTGATCGGCACGCCCGCCGCCGAGCGCACCGAGACGCTGCTGCGCGAGCTGTACGGCACCCGCGGGCTGGCCCGGCTCGGCGCGGGCACGTCCGTCCTCGCGCTGCCGCTGCGCGGGCGCAAGGCGGTGCTCGGTCTGCTCGTGCTGATCCGCCGGCCTCCCGAACGCACCGGCCGCCCGGCGTTCGACGCCGCCGACACCGCGACCGCCGCGCACCTCGCGACCCAGGCCGGGCTGGCCGTCGACACCGCCCTGCGGTACGCCCGCGAGTGGGAGATAGCCAACGAACTCCAGCGCAGCATGCTGCCGTTGCGCCTCCCACAGCCGCACGGCGTGCGCCTGGCCCAGCGCTACCTGCCCGGCGAGCGCGGCGCCCAGGTCGGCGGCGACTGGTACGACGCGGTGCCGCTGCCCGGCAACCGGGTCGCCCTGATCGTCGGCGACGTGATGGGCCACTCGCTCACCTCGGCCGCCATCATGGGCCAGCTCCGCACCAGCGCGCAGACCCTGGCCGCGCTCGACCTGCCGCCCCACGAGGTGCTCTACCACCTGGACGAACAGGCCCAGCGGCTCGGCCGCGAACAGCACCTGGCCACCTGCGTCTACGCGGTGTACGACCCGATCGCCAACCGCGTGGTGATCGCCAACGCCGGGCACGTCCCGCCGGTGCTCGTACGGCCGGACGGGACGGCCGAGCTGGTCGAGCTCGACTCCGGGGCGCCGATCGGCGTCGGCGGGGTCGACTTCAACTCCGTCGAACTGCCCGCCCCGCCCGGCTCGGCCCTGCTGCTGTTCACCGACGGCCTGGTCGAGACCCGCAGCCGCCCGCTCAGCGACGGCCTCGAACTGCTCCGCGCCAAGATCGCCGGCTCCACCTGGCACGCCCCCGAGCAGCTGTGCCAGGAGGCGCTGCGGATCCTGCCGCCGGGCGACCGCGGCGACGACATCGCCCTGCTCGGCGCCTGCTTCGACGGCATCCCGGCCGGGGACGTCGCGCACTGGTACCTCCAGCCGCGCAACGAGACGCCGGGCCGGGCCCGCCGGCTGGCCGCGCACACGCTGCGCCGCTGGGGCCTGGGCGAGCTCAGCGAGGCGACCGAACTGATGGTCAGCGAGCTCGTCACCAACGCCGTCCAGCACGCGACCCGTCCGGTGACCCTGAGCCTGGTGCGCACCACCCGGCTGCGCTGCGAGGTCGGCGACGACAGCCCGCTGCTGCCCCGCCCGCGCCGGACCGGCCCCGAGGACGAGCGGGGGCGCGGGCTGCAGATCGTGGCCCGCTGCGCCGACCGCTGGGGCGCGACCCGGCTGGGCACCGGCAAGGTGGTCTGGTTCGAGCAGCGGCTGCCGCAGTGACGACCGTGCCGACGGCCGGGGGGGGGGGGGGGGGGAGCCCCCCCGCCCGCCCCCGCGGGGGGGGGGGGGCGCCCCCCCGCGCGGCGCGGCCGGCCCCCCCCCCCCCCCCCCCCCCCCACCGCGC